>NZ_CEYLVT010000408.1:0-3215 GCF_982860115.1 Moorena sp. | reverse complement strand
CGGGAGTCGGGAGTCGGGAGTCGGGAGTCGGGGTTAAGAGTTTGAGGCGGGGGTGGGGGAATACATTTTGGTAAACGTTTATTACTGGATTCAACACTTTTAAAATAAAATTCCTCGTCACCATTAATCCTTAAGAATTCATCCTTAATAATTAACATTTGCTAATCAGGTACACAGGATTTTTACCGATTCCCGATTCCCTACTCCCTACTCCCTACTCCCTACTCCCTACTCCCTAACTAACATACAAATTAATAAACAAAGTCAATAAAAATGTTAACTGCCCTGCTATGAGAAATAGGTAAATGATTGACTTGGTTTTAAATACAGATAACAGTAAGCCGATGGCTTTGATGTCAATCATTGGTCCGAAGATTAGAAATGCTAACAACGAACCACTGGTGAAGGTTGAGGCAAAGGCGAGGGCAAAAAATGCATCGACGGTGGAACAGATGGATACTACAGCGGCCAATAGCATCATGGCCAAAATAGACATCACTGGTCCTTGACCGAGGCTAATGATAATATCACGGGGGATAACGACTTGAATAATGGCTGCGATCGCACTACCTAAAACTAGGATTGAGCCTAGCTCCCGAAACTCTTGTATAGCATTTTCGACAAAGAGCTGTAGTCGGTCAGGCAAGGGTTTGCTTTGTATGTCCTGGCTAGGGGATGTGTTTAAGACATTAACGTCCAGGGGCAAGGGTGTACCAGATTGACCGAGTAAATATGAGCCTGATTGTAGTAATGCTGGCTTATCCTCAGCAAATTTCCTTGGTCTAGAGCGAAACACTGCTCGTTGCAGTAGGGGGCCTAAGTCTTTCTGAGTACTGAAGACACAGCCGATAAAAATGGAAATACTTAAGGAAAATAAAATTCGCAATACCCAGATTTCCGGCTGGTCTCGAAAGGCTACCCAAGTTGACCAAATTACTACAGGATTGATGGTTGGGGCTGCGAGCAAAAACCCAATTGCAACTGGTGCTGGTGCTCCCTGGCTCAGCAGTCGCCTAGCCACTGGCACATTACCACACTCACACACTGGGAACAAAAAGCCGACACAACTACCAAAAACTGCTCCTAGAAAGGGGTGGCGAGGCATACTAGCAATCAGCTTGCGCTCATCCACAAAAAACAGCAGTAAGCTGGAGAGAATCACCCCCAGTAGCAAAAAAGGTGTTGCTTCAACCAACAAACTCAAGAATAGGGTGAAGGCGTTGTTGAGCTGATTCATGCATTTTCCTGTTTATGCTTGAGCAACGTATTAAGCAAGAAAAAAATCAAAGGTCAAAGGTCAAACACTAGTCTAGGGCAAGGCTTTTGGCTACCAGTGATAGGCAAATTTAATGGGGAATACCTTACCTGATACCAGATGATTCTTTTCTTTTCTAGCATAGAGGCTAGCTGTTTCTCCGTAGGGTGGCGCTTAGCTACACTTCATGAGAGGGTTGGGAATAGGTGACAGTGTTACTATCCTTGTTACTATCCTGATGAAAGGGTAAGCCAATGTCTGACCTAAGCAAAATAGTATACCCGACTCTCGACCTATTCCTCTACGATCTACGGGAAGGTCTAGGGCAAGACCCGGAAATTATTGATCACAACCGTGAACGATTCTGGCAAAGAATCTATGGTCATCCCGAGGGTGATGAATCAGACCTGATCCTAGAGCCGACCTTACTGGCTAAGCTAAAACAGGCAGAACGCTCAGAATCTAGGTTGGTGGAACTCTTGGGTGCTGATGTGGTCAAGAATTTCGAGCGTCCCTTGGAAGGCTACTACTACCCTATCCAAATTGGTAACACTTACGCCCTTCAGGTGAACTGTTCTGGAGTCTATGCTGATGGTATCAGACAATCAAACTATTCACCCCAACCCATTACAAATATTAAGAAAATCCAAGGGGAAATTCTTGCCCACATCAATCACCAACCTGGAGCAATTGGTCAAACTTGGATCCTGTGGGGTCAACTGTGTGACCGTGATCAAGACCCTACACAAATTGCCCTAGAATGCTACAAGCAACTGGTGTCTAAACCCGACTGGTCAAGAGATTTTCAAGCCCAAGGCAAAGTGCTAGGGGGTACTTTATTTGAATTTTGGCGTCCTCCCGCCGATTGGTCAGAGCCAGAAGCCATCAAGCACAACCATCATCTGTTAATCTGGTTGTTTCCCAAAAAGCCATCTCTTGATTCTATAATCGACACCATTACTGGCATTTATATAGATTTAATTTACCTATTGTATTATCGTAACAAAATTCTTTGGGCTTATGGTGAAATTAACACACCACTAGCAGAATTGAAAGCTGATCTAGTCTCAGTTAACACTAGTATTGCTGAGATCAGTATGTTACCTCAAAATACAGTAAAGTTACGAGAAATACTAAGCAATAACCTCACCCTATTGTCTCGTTATGCTACTAATTTAGGGATTCTCGATTCCCAAGCCCAAACCATTAAAACTAATATCGATCATTACCAACAACGATTGACTAGACTAAAACAGGTTGATCAACGGGGTGATTGGCACATTCTGGAAGAATTTAGGGATTTAGCAGCTAGCCAATATCTGCAACAAGTGGAGATGGAGCATGGCAGATTAAAGTCTGGTTTAACCTTACTAGAAAATATGATTCGGACAGTAGATGGCATGACCCAAACTTACCAAACCCAGAGTAATCGTAGCTTACACCAAAGCATTGCTCTGGCTGGCGTGGGAGTAGCAACTAGTAGCATTACTGCTACTGTCCTAGTTAAACAACAACCCCCTGATAATAATACTATCTTTATGATGACACCAGCTTTTGCCTGGAGTCTTATGACTGGTGCGATCGCTACTCTGGTAATGTGGATAATTTTACGGTTATTTCGTCGTTGAGGGAATAGGGAATAGGGAGTAGGGAGTAGGGGGTAGGGGGTAGGGAAAGAGAGGGAAGTGTGGGGAGATGGGGAGATGGGGAGATGGGGAGATGGGGAGAGCACTTGAAGGCTTTTGAACAAGTGGATATATCTAAAATTTAAAGGCTTATTAGGTTAATAATTTTCTAGGCAAATCATAACTATTAAAAAGTTATTTTTGACATAAACTTTATAGAAATAAACGAAAAAAAGTAAGAACTAAAAATTGCTAAAATCTTCAAATAACTAAGCTAAATCATTGCCTATTGCCTATTGCCTATTGCCTATTGCCTATTGCCTATTGCCTATTGC
>NZ_CEYLVT010000407.1:0-3221 GCF_982860115.1 Moorena sp. | reverse complement strand
CGGGAATCGGGAATCGGGAATCGGGAATCGGGAATCGGGAATCGGGAACAGGGAAAAAATGCTGTGTACTTCATAGTTATGAAAAACGCTTTATCATTCTTGATTGATAGTCAAAATAAACTCGAAAAAATAAATCAAAATTTACATAAATTTCAGCAAATTGCAATAATATAAAACGTTTTTAATAGTAATAAGTTACACATAATTTTTCCCCTACTCCCTACTCCCTACTCCCGATTCCCTACTCCCGATTCCCGATTCCCGATTCCCGATTCCCTACTCCCTACTCCCTACTCCCTACTCCCTATTCCCTGTTCCCTTTTTTAAAAATGCTATAGCAATTACCAATTGTGGATTATGCCATACGACCCTAACTCAGGCTTTCCTAACCCAAGCTTTCCTAACTCAGGCTTTCCTAAAAAGCCAAACGATGACTATATAAATAGCAATAGTTTAGTCACCAATCCACCGGACTCCCTAAACACTAATCAGACACCACCCTCATCACCATCAGCGTCATCACCATCAGCGTCATCACCATCTCTCGGTGATGACTGGTCTGAAGTCACCCATGACTTGCTCAATACCTTGCCACGACCGTGGACTCGGGGATTGCTCTATCTGTTAGTGATTTGTGCCGGTACCCTTTTACCTTGGTCAATGCTCTCTAAGGTCGATGAGACCGGCAGTGCCAGAGGGCGGATTGAGCCTAAGGGGAAAACCATTAGGTTAGATGCACCAGTTTCTGGAACGGTAGCTGCCCTGAAAGTGAAAGAGGGGGAGATCGTAAAGGCAGGACAGATTTTACTGGAGTTAGAATCAGATTTAGTTCGTGCTGAGCTTGAGCAGTTGCATCAAAGACAGACAGGTCAACACAATCGGCTGGCGCAGTTGGACATACTCAAGAATCAATTGATGCTGGGGCTGCATACCCAACAGCAACAGAACCAAGCTCAAGAATTGGAAAAACAGGTTCAAGTGGAGCAGGCAAAGTATAATCTTGATTCTCTCAAGAATATCCATAATTTACAAAAAGAAGAAAAACTGGCCCAAATCAATCAAGTTCAGCAATCGATTGAGTCGAGTCAAGCAAGTTATAAATTAGCATTAATTCGGTTATCAGCTGCTCAGGAAAGACTCCCACGCTACAAACAAGCCTTTGAGCAAGGTGTCATTTCACAAGACCGCTTCATTGAAGCGGAACAGCTGGTAAAAGAAAATTACCAAAGCGTTATGCAAGCCCAGTCCGATATTTTGCAAGCCAAGTCTCGCCTCAAAGAGCAGCAAGGCAGCTACGAGCGGATTATTCATGAAGCTAAAGCTGATATTCAGCAAGCTGAACTTCGCCTCAAAGAACAGAAACGTAGCTATCAGAGTCTAGTACAAGGCAGTAAACTGGCGATGCTAAAAATTGAGGAACAGCTGAAGAATTTGGAAACAGAAATTACTACCCTGCAAGCAGAAATTGCCCAGGCTAAAACCCAGATTAAATCCTTAGAATTTCAGTTAGAGCAACGAGTACTCAAGGCTCCTGCTACTGGCACAGTTTTTCATTTACCGATCCAAGGGGCTGGGGATGTTGTCCAACCGGGAGAGGTAATTGTAGAGATTGCACCAGAGAATTCAGCCCTAGTACTGCGAGCGCAAATAGCCACTACAGAGAGTGGGTCTTTACAGGTAGGAATGCCAGTGAAGATGAAGTTTGATGCTTATCCCTTCCAAAACTATGGAGTATTGAAAGGTAACCTGAGTTGGATTTCCCCAGACTCTAAGACGACAGAAACCAACCAAGGCAAACTCGAAAGCTTTGAACTAGAAATCGAGTTAGAAAAGCCCTATATCGAAGCCCGAGACAAACAGATTACCTTAACTCCAGGTCAGACGGCAACAGCAGAAGTGATTGTTCGGCAACGTCGTGTTATTGATTTTGTTCTCGATCCATTTAAGAAGTTGCAAAAAAGTGGTTTAGAGCTTTGACATAAATTTTTGTTAGTCATTAATCATTAGCGATTAATCATTTATTAGCTGAATGCTTACGATTCAGATATCGATAGTTTTGTCAACTTTGTTCAGATATTACTTGACTCGCTCTAATGATGATCATCTAGACTAATAAGTACCACCTACTTATTGTACCCTAGCCGCGATGTCTTTGACTCAAGACTTAAAAAATCCAACAGAAACTGCAACAACTGTACCGGAAGATGTTATATTACCCCCTAGGGATTTACTCAGTGACGAACCACCTTTGGAAACTGATCTACATCGACTACAAATGACCCTACTCATCCAATGCCTAGAGTGGTTGTGGGATGAGCGTGATGATTTCTATGTCTCGGGAAATCTGACTATTTATTACAGTCCTCGACAACGTAAGTCTGAAGAATTCCGTGGGCCTGACTTTTTTGTGGTGCTGGGAACTGAGCGCAAACCTCGGAACAGTTGGGTAGTGTGGCAAGAAGAGGGGAAGTATCCGAATGTGATTGTAGAAATTATTTCCCCTACCACGGCAGATACTGACCGAGGATTAAAGAAACAAATCTACCAGGATACATTCCGTACTCCCGACTATTTCTGGTTTGACCCCAACACCCTGGAATTGAAGGGCTTCCACTTGGTAGATGGTTGTTATCTCGAACTTGAGCCTAATCAAGAAGGTTGGTTGTGGAGTCAACAGTTGGCACTATATTTGGGAATTTATGACTCAAAATTACGTTGGTTTACCGCAGAAGGACAACTAGTTCCCACTCCTACTGAAGCAGCCGAACTCCAAAAGCAACGAGCCGAACAAGAATGTCAACAAAAGCAACAAGCTCAGGAGCAATTAGCTCAAATGGAGTCATTGTTAGCTCGTTATCGAGAAGAGTTCGGTGATTTGCCTGAGTGATATAGCATTTTGACTTGATAGGTTAATATACTCCTGTAGGGGAAGGCAAGAGGCAAGAGGCAAGAGGCAATAGTTAATCAACTATATAGGCATTTTTGGTAAGTAAAAAAAACTAATCCTTGTTTCCAATTCATGAAAAAACTATATCAGGAAATTAACAATTAAAAATTAACAAACAATTACCCATTAACAAGGTTACTCTTGCCTTTTGCCTTTTGCCTTTTGCCTTTTGCCTCTTGCATTTTTGAGCAGGAAGTGTGTTTACAACCCAGATAAAAACGTAAATACTCAATAACTGCTGTGGATTCAAACAAATGGGTATTGAGCTGGCCCC
>NZ_CEYLVT010000406.1:0-3271 GCF_982860115.1 Moorena sp. | reverse complement strand
GTTCCCCTCCTGGGAGGGGTTAGGGGTGGGTTCCGATTCCCGATTCCCGATTCCCCACTTCTGGAATAACTCTAGTCGAGATCATGATGTAGTTCTTAATTGCAAAAGTAACCTTGAGAATATCCGAGCAATATTCCAAGCATCATCTCCTCCCCGGTGGTGAGTACCTTCTAGCGGTAGATTGAGTAAATCCAAAGCTTGTGCCATACCAACTTCATGGGGCAAAGCATAACTAATCGCAAACAAAGTCTTGATGTTGATATGTCTAGTGCCGAAGGGATATCTCAAAAAACGAGATGTACACTGTTTCTGAAATTGATTTCGATCATAATCCCCATAGCTGGCCCACACTCGCCGAGCAGATAAATACTTATCCTGTAGCATTGAACAAGCTTCAACAAATGAAATTCCCTGGTCAACTTGCTCCTGGGTTAATGTAGTCAGTTTGGTACAAAATTCACTGACCCTTGAGCGTTCTGGTTTTACCAAAATACTGTCTTTTTCCAGGGGCTTCCCAGAAACAACATCCAATACACAAATGCCAATTTCAATGATTTCATTTTCTTCTCCTGGGGGTGGCTTCCCTTGCCAACAGGTTGCTTCAACATCCACAACAATAATTTGGTCGAGTTTTTTGGACATATTAGCCTCCGGCTAGTTGATGTTTGTCAGAATGTAGAATGCAGAATGCAGAATGTAGAATGTAAAATTCCAAATTCTAAATTCTAAATTCTAAATTCTAAATTCTAAATTCTAAATTCTAAATTCTAAAATACTGTACTTGTATTACATTATAATACAAGTTGCCAAGCACGTCTACTCAAGACTCACCAACTCAAGACTCAGTACGTAAGCATATGCGCTACGCGCACCCTACTTGAGGTGCCGTCAGCCGTTGGCCAATGACTGATAGCTGATAGCTGATAGCTGATACCTGATACCTGATAGCTGATACCTGATACCTGATAGCTGATACCTGACCACTGACCACTGAGGCACTCAAGACTCACTACTATCAACCATTATTCGGATCGGCTTGATTGATCCGACAATAATAATTAATGCTGAAAGGGCAACAATAGGGACAACTGGCAGAAAACCGAAGGTAAGACTTTTGGGAATAATCCCCAACTGAAAGCCAATCACTGCCGCTTCACCCACAAGAATCGATACAATGCAGGTTAGAGGATGAATAGTTTTGCTATACAATACGGCAATTACTGTCGGAAACAGTACTGCTAATCCCGTCAAGGCTTGGGTTGCGATCGCAATAATCGTATCTGGGGGGTTTTTAGCGATAATTAAACCAATAGTTGCCAATAAAACAATCAGTACTCTACCAACAATAGTTTGTTCGTTGAGGGAAGCAGTTTTACGGAAATAACCAAAATAAATATCTCTAGTTAGCATGGAACTGAGGGCCAAAAGTACGGAGTCCAAGGTTGACATCATGGCAGCTAATGCTCCCACCATCACTAAAGAAGCTAGCCAGATTGGTGTATGTTCTGCTAGCATCATCGGAAACACTTGATCAGATGCTTTTGCTGTCAGGTCAGAAAAAGAAATATGTCCCCACATTCCGATTAGCACCGGACAAATAAACATGATAGCGCTTACTAGGGGATACATCACTACCGAAACTTTTAGGGAATTACTAGTTTTTGAAGCATAAAAGCGCATGAACATCTGGGGAAACATAGGGACACTAAGCATCCAGAGAATCATGAAGCTAAACCACTTACGATGTGTAAAAAAATTATCTATACCCTGTCGAGAAAACAATTCAGGTTTGAGGGTGTAGACAGTACGGTTAGCTTCAGTAATCCCCCCTAAACTAGAAGCAATTCCTGCCACTGCCGCTAACATTAAGGTAAACATTAAAACCCCTTGGATAACATCGGTTAGGGCAACGCTTCTCATCCCCCCCATGAACACATATAGGACGATCACAACTGTCAAAAAGGTAGCCCCTGTAAAATAGGGAATTTGTCCATTGGTTAAGGTTTCAAGAATATAGCCAGCTCCAATCGGTTGCAGGGTTAAGTAGGGAATGCTGAAAATTACCATAACCCCAAGAAAAATGACTTTGAGGGTATTGCTAATCCCAGGGGATACACCTGTCCGACGGAAACGGGCTTCAATCAATTCAGAAGGGGTGATTAAGCCGTGTTCTTTGCCTACAAGCCAGACTCGATAACCGATAAAATAAAAGGTTAGTGCGATTAAGCCAGTTCCAAACCCCATCATGCCGTAATAACTCAGACCAATGCGATACCCTGAGCCTGAAAATCCTAGAAAAGCCAAGGCGCTGAAATTGGTAGCAATTAGGGTGAAAAATAGGAGAATTGCTCCCATGTTACGGTCAGCTAAAAAATAATCGTCAGGGGTGTTTTGTTGTTGGCGATAACCAACTAGTCCTACCACAAGGGTTACTAATAAATACCCGGTCAGCACAACATAGGGAATAATCGAGTCTAGTGCCATAGTTTTAACGGTCTTCCTTAGACGAAGCAATTAAAGTAGGGTGGGCAAAGTCATATAATCTAGAATACTCACCCATAAGCAAACTGTTTTTGCCCACCCTACAAGCTTAACGGTCTTCCTTAGACGAAGTTTCCCAGAAATTTATCACAAATAGTAACAACGCGACTGCGAGGATAATTTGTAAGGCAATAAAATAGAATACCCAAGGGGGAAGATGAAGGAAGGAGAATGAAATATCTTGCTGCCAAGACCAGAAATCTTGGGATAGCAGGAAAATTACCGTAAAGCAGAAAAACCAGAAAAATGAGGATTTTAAAATTGGCATCAGCACTTTAGGAAAGGGAGTAGGGAGATAGGGAGTAGGGAGTAGGGAAGTGTGGGGAGGGTGGGGAGATGGGGAGATGGGGAGATGGGGGAGCTTTTTATTAAGGGTAATTGTTACAACATGATATGATAATTCTATATTTTATGAGTGTTTTTGGCTCCATTGATATCCACCCTTAGGGAGTAGGGAATATGGCATCAAAATTATCACAATTCCTACACTGATTGCTATTACTAGTCCCAACTTTAGTGAGAGCTAGATTAATCTGAATGGTAAAAGAGAGCACTCACTAAGGTATGGTAGAAAATAGTGTTTTCCTACTGATCAACAATTATAGGTAAGCTAGTGTCCATATAATTTGCCTATTTTCGTGAGCAAGGCTACGTCATAAGCTTTTTCATTACCGATTCCCGATTCCCTGTTCCCTGTTCCCTGTTCCCTGTTCCCTGTTCCCTGTTCCCT
>NZ_CEYLVT010000405.1:3178-3299 GCF_982860115.1 Moorena sp. | reverse complement strand
AGGGAGTAGGGAATCGGGAATCGGGAATCGGGAATCGGGAATCGGGAATCGGGAAATTCAGAGTTTATAAATTTACTTACTGTTATCGAAGCTTTGGATAATATTACTCCCTCAAAAAACG
>NZ_CEYLVT010000405.1:0-3078 GCF_982860115.1 Moorena sp. | reverse complement strand
CGATTTCCCAAAGTCACGCTACGCGATTGACCTTTGGTCACGCTACGCGAACGCTAACTTATTATTACAATTTTATCTAACCAATTTTATCGGTAATTTTAATTAAAAAAAACGCGATTTCCCAAAGTCACGCTACGCGATTGACCTTTGGTCACGCTACGCGAACGCTTCCGATTTTTTACTGATTCCCGATTACCGATTCCCTCGTTTGCTTTAAATTACCCCGCAAAAAAAATCTAAAAACCCTTGACAAACTATTTTGTAATCATTATGATTATAGTTATAATCCTAAAAACAACTTTTCGACTATGCATCACAATTTTCTGCCAAATTCAGACAATAATCCAGAGGATATCACTCTGAAGATTACTCCTGAGGAGTTTTCCGAAAAAGAATTCCTTGTTCCGTATATTCTTAAGGGAACTCGCCAGCAAATAAGCCATACCATGCATATCCTTAATGCCATGGGCTATGCACAGCTTTCGGATTGGAGTCCTCTTCAACCTACTGGAATTCCAGGGCAATTTATTACGATAATGAGGAGATATTGGATTTGGCGTTAACACCTTAAAATTATGGGGGGGTTTTCCCCCCAGGGCAAAGGCTCCGGTCTGTTCGCTACGCGAACAAATTGGTCAGAAAATTGAGTGCATAGTCGAAAATTGCTAGCCGTGGAAACTATTTCTGCGGCTATTTTTTTGGTTAGTAGGTTGAAGGTTAGCAGGTTGAAGGTTAGCATTCAGCCGTCAGCCGTCAGCCGTCAGCCGTCAGCTAAAAGCTCACGCTGCTTGAGGTGCCGTCAGCTGACGTAACAGAGATTAAAGCAATGCTTACTTGTTGTCTTGATGCAGTCGCTCATGGGGAGCGACTGCATCGCTTATTCAAAAGCACCTCAAGTAGCTTGCGTGGCACAGGCTAGAAGCCTGTGATGTAGCGCATTAGCTGATAGCTAATAGCTGATAGCTGAATGCTGATAGCTGATAGCTAATAGCTGAATGCTTACGATGCACCCCTCTAAGGTTTTGTTCGTAGATATCCCAGAATAGTGCTAGTATTAAACAATTTTGGAAATCGATTCAGTAATGCAGTAGACTGAGCAGCAGGTAATATAAGTAATAGGATAATTTTCAGCAATACTTTTAAGGTAACCTTGGTCAGTAATAAGCTTGGATCATGTTTGAGGGTATGGCCAAGAAATCGCAGTGTGGCTAGGGTTTTGTGTCGTTGTGAAAATGATTCAAGATCCTTGAAAATTAGGTACTTATACAGGTTAGCGAGGCTGTGCTTTTTCAGATATTGTAGAGAATCAGGAGCAGCAGCAAAGGCTCGTTGAATTACTTGTAAACAACCTGCTTCCATCTTGGAAGTATCAGAAGAGGCTGAATTAGCAGAGACTCGATATAAAATGTGTGGGTATGGTACAGCGACAAAAGGATAATCAGCTGCGAGCCGCAGCCACATATCCCAATCTTCTGCTTGGGTTAGGGATTCATCAAATTGACCAACTGTGTCAAATGCTTTCCTACGAATTAAGACGTTAGAACCATTTTCCAAAAAATCAGTTAGCAACAGCTGAGGATAAACATTACCATTGAGAGTGATATGGTTACCTCGCCGCAAAAACTGACCTGATTCATCGATGTAATTTGTCCAACTATAGGCAACGGCGGCTTGGGGGTTTGCTTGTAAGGCGTTTAACTGGAACTCTAATTTATCCGGATGCCAGAGATCATCGGCGTCTAGGAACGCAATATAGTCCCCTGAAGCATGGGATAATCCACGATTACGGGCTCGGTTGACGCCAGCATTGGGATAGGAAAAAATTTTTAATCTATCATCTTTGATGCTAGAAATTATTTGCCATGTCGAGTCTTGGGAGCCATCATCAATGACAATTATTTCAAAATCAGTAAATGTCTGATTTAAAACAGATTCAATAGTCTGTTTGATAGTTTTTTCGTCATTATAAACTGGTATAATTATAGATATTAAAACCATATTATATTGACTTAGTTCTGTAGTTCATTAGCCCCTGAATAGTTTCTTCTGGAGCATTTTGCTGCTTCAAATAGTTTTTGAGAGTTGTTTCGGTTTGATTTTTTAGGAAAAAATCACTGACTAACAGTTTAATAACTTGCCTAACATATAAAATAGCATACCTCCAGAAAGGGACATGGTGTGAGTCTTGATAAATTATATTGACCATATGCCAGATATTATAATTTGACTTTAAAGTAGTGAATCCTTTCAAAATCTGTAGTCTTTTGGCTGCATTCGGTTGGAGATACCATTGTAGTAAAGGGGGCATATAACGAATCAAGTCATTTACATTATAATCAGTAGTGGCTTGGAGTTTACTTGACAAAATCACGTTAAAGCCTGATTTATTAGCACGACTAACAAACTCAAAGTCACCGCCGTAATGCCGGAATCTATCAGCATCTGGAAATCCAATTTTATCCACGACTGCTCTGGGGATGATAGCTATATTACCATTTAGGGTATCGACTGACCTAGCCTCTGCTGTCGCAAAATAATCCATACTCCGAATTGGCTGTTTTTTATACATGCCACTGAACACAATCCAATCGGAATAGGTTTTATCCCGGACAATACCCCCAACAATTGTATTATTGTACAGTGGAGACTGACAACTATCAATCAGGTTGTTAAGGAAATTGTCTGACAGAAAAATATCATCATTTAGCCACACTAGGTAATCGGAGTCTAATTTATCTATGGCATAGTTCATGCCGAGACAAATCCCACCTGTCCACCAAAGATTGCCATCTCCTTCAATTAAGTAAACATTGGGAAATTGACGTCTAATCATTTCTCTGGTGCCATCTGTGGAAGCATCATCTACTATGATGACTGAGATAACTGAAGTATTATCGGTATTTGCTTTAGGAATTTGCTGAAAAATTTGACTCAGAATAGTCTGAGTATAGTGTTGCCTATTTCTAACTGGAATAATTAAGGATATTTGGGTCATTTTAGCAAAGGGAATAGGGAATAGGGAGTCGGGAGTAGGGAGTAGGGAGTAGGGAGTAGGGAGTAGGGAGTAGGGAGTAGGGA
>NZ_CEYLVT010000404.1:0-3374 GCF_982860115.1 Moorena sp. | reverse complement strand
GTCCCTCCCCCCCTACAGTAACTCCCTCCCCCCCTACAGAAGTAATAGTCTCTCAAGAAGAACCAATTCCCTCTATAGTTAAGGATGTTACGACCTGCTTATTCTCTAAGGGGATAGGTAAGGTTCGTGGACTTGATCAACAACTCATCAATCGCCTCAATGTCCTACGTCCTAATTCCCTGGTCAGCTTTAAAGATTTGAATTTAGACATTGAAGGAGCTACTTTGCCCTATCTTCAACCAGCGGCTAAACAAGCACTTCAACAAGCTATTGATGAAAGAGGTGAATCATTAGTCGTGGCAAGTGCCTATCGAACCATTGCTGACCAAATCATCTTATATAATCATTACCGTAATCGACGTTGTGAGATTCCAATCGCTGCTCGCCCACCTAGAAGTAATCATCAGAGTGGTATAGCACTCGATATTCGAGATGATCAGGGTTGGAGACCCTTTTTAGTAAAGTATGGCTGGCGATGGCTTGGAGCGGCGGACAGTCAACATTTTGACTATGTAGGAGGCAATACCATTGACATCCGAGATTATTCTGTCCGTGCTTTCCAGCAACTCTGGAATCTAAACAATCCAACAGACCGAATTATAGAGGATGGCAGTTACGATGCTGAAACTGAACAACGACTGAACAACTCCCCTGTTGATGGCTTCCCGAAGGAAAGCTGATGGTGGTTGACTTGGTTTAAAGGACTTATGTCACTGATATCTGGGCGTTCTTAATTGGACTGTACTTGATAACTTTGAAAAATGCTATAGTAAACAGTCGGTCATTACTAGTAAACAGTAAACAGTTTAAAATGAAACAGTTGTCTCGAATTTCCATAGCTATTGTTAGCTTATTCCTGTGTTTGCTCACCTTGAGCAGTTGCAGCAACAACTTTGCTAACCCTGATCAACTAGAAGCGCAAGTATTAACCATTATCCGGAATAATCCAGAGGCTATTTTACAGTCGCTGCAAGCTTACCAGCAGGAAAAACAGCAAGAGGTAGCCCAATCCAGGCAAGCATTTTTGCAGCAAATGAGTACAGAGCCAGCATCGATAATTGGGAATTCCCCTACTACTGGTGTGGCGGAAAATAACATTGTGCTGTTGGAGTTTTCTGACTTTCAATGTCCATTTTGTGCCCAAGCTAACCAAAGCGTAAAGGAGTTTATGGACAAACATTCCGATCAGGTAACCTTAGTATATAAGCATTTGCCCCTAAGTCAGATTCATCCTGAAGCCATCCCGGCAGCTAAAGCAGCTTGGGCGGCTTTTCAGCAAGGGAAATTCTGGGAGTATGAAGATGCCCTGTTTGAGCAGCAAGATAACTTGGATGAAGATTTGTATGTGGCGATCGCCCAAAATCTTAATCTCGATCTAGAGCAATTTAATCGCGATCGCATTAGTGTTGGAGCGGAAGCTGCCATTAGGGACGATCTGAAATTAGCTCAGAGCTTGGCTCTTAAGGGTACTCCTTTCTTTATGTTGAACACAGAAGTACTCCAGGTTCCTCTCAACCTATCAGAAATGGAGAGTATTTTGGCACAGGTCAGATCATGATCTAGTATTTCTATTTGAGTTGTAAACACACGTCTTGGGGCAAGAGGCAAAAGGCAAGAGGCAAACGTTGGTAGGGTGCGTGATAAGACGGGTTCGCCCTAATTTTATCGGTAGCCAGTGTTGGCACAGCCCGTCGGTGTAACGCACCACTCGCTCTTGAACACTTAATATCTAATCGAGGAACATTTAAGATACTTTCTTAGTCAGACAACGTGATTAATTGACTAGAGGTAAGACGATGAGAGTTGATCAAAGCAGTGGTTTAAGGCAACGACTTAATGGTATAGTCATGATCATCTATGCCTTAATGCCGATTATCCTAGTAGTGGTATTTTTGATTACTTTTTTAACAATTTTACATGACATCAAAAGTCTAGTAAGTGGCCCTTTAGCGGAAATCAATAACACCCTAGTGGAGGTGAAGGAAAGTACTCAAAAAGCCAAAGAAGACATTGCTAATATCATAGAACCAATCAAAACAGTAAAGGCAGAGGTGCAAGAAGCCTTAGAGATAGTTGAACAGATTCCTACAGGAGTAACTTTGCCTGATCTTGGCATCCCAGATATTAATCTTCCGGTGAAACCAAATGTCAACTTGGGGGGTGGATTTCCGCCTAAGGTGAATATCGAGATGAAAGAGGTTTCAGTGGCTATGCCTACTATTCCTGGGCTTGAAGTACAAGTGGATGGTTTGCAACAGGTCAAGGCAGTGTTAAAGGATAATTTGGAAATACTTAGGGTTTTTAATACTATTGTCAGCGGTATTCCTAACCTCGATTCCCTTAGAGACGATTCCCAAAAAATTGTAGCAGGAGTCCAGGAGTTGGTGAACGGAATTCAGAAAATCGGGAGCAAGGTATTAGGACTGATGATATTTAGCGCAATCATGGTGATACCCTGGTTCATTAAGTTATTTATAGCTCCTTACATTACCTGGGCTTACGGTCAGGTGACGACAGGATGGGCATTAGTCCGTGGTCAAGTAACTGAATAAAAGGGAATCGGGAATCGGGAATCCGGAATCCGGAATCCGGAATCGGGAATCGGGAATCGGGAATCGGGAATCGGGAATCGGGAATGGGGAATGGAGCATGTCACTTATGCCTCAGGGGGTGACAAGCCAATTGAAAGTCCTACAGGGGTTAGGTTTTAGGGGTTAGGTGAAGCGTGAACATCGTCATGGCGTAGTGGTTGATTAAAACTATCTATTGAGTTGGAGCAGTTATTTTCTGTTCAAATGCTCCCAAATACAACAACACGAGTCACTGTAATTTCCCCAACACCTAAAACCGTGCCACCCAACACCTGTCTAGGTTTGAGCTTTGTTGTCACCCCGTGAGCACTTATGCACAGCATTTGTACTAAAGCTATAGCACCATCATGGGTTTTCGCTGGCTCTGATCTATAGCAGTTTTTACCCTAATCAGGTATACAGGATTTTTGCCCTGTTACCTCTTCTCTCTTCCCTCTTCTCTCTTCCCTCTTCTCTGTTCCCTGTTCCCAGATCCGCTGTTCCCTATTCCCTAAAACCAGAAACTCTGTAGCTCACCAAATTAAAAACCGCTATAGCATTTATAAATAGGTCGTGAACAATCTTGCTAATTTTTGAGAACAGCCAAAAATGCTCCAAGCTCTTGCCTACTGATGCTCAGTTCCTTCTCCTAGGTTTCTGTTTAGATTAATCCTATGTTTACAACTCAAATAAAATGCTAATTAGATAGTTCATAGGTTCTGCAACTTTGACCTGCTCCCGGCCTCAAAGCCTTATCTACTAAGCTTTTTAGGACTCATATTACCTCCTCAGGCTAGACAGGAA
>NZ_CEYLVT010000403.1:0-3417 GCF_982860115.1 Moorena sp. | reverse complement strand
TTGTAAGCAAAGAGAAAATTATTCAAATTGAGGACGAACCTGCGGAATGTGGGTTATACCGGTACTTTTGTACTTTATAAATCATACATCAAAATCTTTACTAATCAACGATTTTGATGTATGTATGGTAAGGTATACTATTTGTTAACCCGCCCAACATTTTTCCTGTCAATTAGTTCTTTGATTTCTCGAACGGTGGTAGCTTGAATCGCAATTCTATCCTCAATTTTTAGGGATGGATCGTAAGATGGTTGACTAGTATTCGTAATTTTTCCTCCTCCTCCAGTAGGACAAGCAATAAAAGCCACAGAGGCTAACCAGGGAAATTTAACTGAGAAATCGTCAATCCAGTTTTGGGCATAATCCCTCCAGTTGCAATCTTCAAGCAAGGAGGCTAATTCGCCTTTCATAAACTCCTGACTCGTGATTCTAGGTAAGATTTTGTCGTGATATCGAACCTCTGCATCAGAGCCAAAAGCATCTCGTATTAGTTCCAGAGCAGCGATCTGATCACCTTCTTTAGCAGGGGATAAATGCTGTCCGCAATAAAGTCCGTCTGGTAATAAGTGAACTGCTGCATTGCGAACAAATACCTCTAATCTTCCCAATCCTAATTCATCTCCAGTCTGACCATAAGAAGGCAAATGATAGCCAATTTTTTTTGGAGCAATAAACTGACCGGGATTGCAGATAATGCCATGCAGAAACTGAGGTTCAAAAGTAGTTTCTTTATAGGGTTCTTGTTTGAAAGCTACACCCAAGCTTTTAGTACTTGCGTAATAACACCCATTTTCTTGACAGATACTGATGCCTACTTCCACATCTTTTTCTTCTGGTTCAACAGCATAGACAATGCAGGAACTTATTCCCCGTTTTATAGCTTCATCAACAATACGGATTGCAAATGTACCTGTTCCTGCACCGATATCAGCAATTCTAAATTCTACATCTTGTCCATACTTTAGTAACAATTCGTCAATAAACTGAGGAATCATCTTGAGCAGATAACCAGTTGCATCTGGTTTGGGAGTCAAAGGTCTATAAGAATCTCTATTCATATCCTTCAAATTCACCTTAAAAAAAAACTAAACATCAATTAAATCCAAAAGGATTATCTAGGTATTAATCACTACTAATCATTGTTTGAGGAATATCTGATATTTTGACTCCTATTAATGCTAGCTCATTGAGGGAATTACCATTAACAGACAGACGATGTTGATAAGACTGTTTAGCTTTGACTGATAAAATACCTTCTTTAATGATGGTTGCCAACATTTTACCAGCATTATGCTGGCTTTGAGTATCAAGTAAATCTTCTCTAATATTAAACGCTATCCAGCCTCCATCAACAATTAAATTATAGGCAAAAGCAAATGCCGAAGCCGGTAATCCTCCTGTTAGGGCAGAAGCACAGACCAAACAGTTAAACTTGGCATTTTCTAACTCATTATGAACTTCATTAGTTACATTAGGAAATTCTTCAACATAATACTTATTATAAACATTTGGTCGTTCTCGTTTAGCGGCTTCTGCTGCTTCTATAACCACATCTGCTCCTACAATTGAAGTGACACCTTTATCCTTAAGACATTGACCAAGTAAACCAACTCCTGCAGCTAAATCTAAAACCGATAATTCAGAAGCAAGTGATTGGGATTTGGTAACTTCATTTATCAAGATTTCGCTAATTATATTGTGTGTATTATACTTTAGCAAATCGACTAAAACATATTCATATAAACCAGAAATTTTGTAGGTTTGTTTATAATCCTGAATCCTCAGTTTTTGCTCTTGATCATTTTCTGTTAAAATAAAATACTCCTCTGCTCGAATTAAATTTTTATCTGTATTTGGTAATTTGACAGTATAACTCTTTTTTTTCATTAGTTAACCCCCTCTAGGATTGTGTTTTTAATTGAACTTACCCCGTGGGGGTAGTATACAAATTCACTATAAATTATGGTAGTCAAATATGATAATACCATCTTTGGGAATCCAAACCAACTCATCCAGGCATGTCGGTGGAGTATGTTTTTCGTTGAATGTACCCACACAGATAGCTGTATCAAAACTACCTGATGCCAAGTCCAAATTTTTTCTTAATATCACCATCATCGATCTTTTGGCCAGAGACTTGCTCTCGATGTACCTTATTTCAGATGCTATGGCGTAGTACCTGCGACAAACTAGCAAGGCTGGAATGATAGAGATTAGCTTTCCTACTCCCTACTCCCTACTCCCCACCTGCCTACTCCCGACTCCATTAAAAACTGCTATAGTTATGACTAACAGTAAAACTTAGTGATAAAAACCCTAGGAGATAATTTAATGAAACGACAAGTAAGACAACTGATCAAACAACTTACCTTAGGAATAACTCTGACAGCTTTAATCGGTTTAAGTGCCTGTGAGTCAACCTCCTCTGGAAAAAAAACTAAAGTTCGTTCTGCCCATAGTAACTGGGTCGAGGAACAGTTTCAAACCCAAATCGTCAATATTGGTCTGGAAAAACTTGGTTATGAAATCGAAGAACCGAAAGAAATAACCTATCCGGTTATTTATGTGTCTGTCGCTAATGGCGACCTAGATTATAGTACTATCAACTATGAAAGAGGACACCAAGAATTTTTTGACAATGCTGGGGGTACCAAAAAGTTAGAACGAGTTGGAATTCTTACTCCTGATGGGATACAAGGCTATCAGATTGATAAAAAAACTGCTGATAAATATAACATTACTAACCTCGAACAATTTAAAGACCCAAAAATCGCGAAACTATTTGATACAGATGGCAATGGTAAAGCCAATTTAATCGGTTGTGATCCTGGTTGGTTTTGCGAAATAGTAATCGATCATCACCTCAAAGCTTACGGATTAGAAGATACAGTTGAACACACTAGAGGACAATACACTGTACTACTCGTCGATGTTATGACTCGCTACAAGCAAGGGGAAAGTGTTTTATACTATGCGTATAATCCTCACTGGATATCTACTGTATTAAAACCGGATCAAGATGTAGTTTGGTTAGAAGTTCCCTTTACCTCTGTTCCTGAATCTCTTAAAAATGTAACGGAAAAAGATACCTCTGTAGACGGAAAAAATCTTGGATTTCCTGTGGATCGTCAGCGCATTATTGGTAACAAGAAATTTTTGGCAGCTAACCCAGTTGCCAAGCGTTGGTTTGAACTGGTTCAAATTCCGGCTGAGGACATTAACGTTGAAAGCCTAAAGATCAAAGAGGGTGAGAGCAGTCCAGAAGATATCCGTCGTCATGCTAAAGAGTGGGTTGAGCAGAACCAAGAGTTGTTTGATAGCTGGGTAGAAGAAGCAAAAAAGGCAGGAGGGGATTCTATTTAAAGGCAATAGGGAGTAGGGAGTAGGGAGTAGGGAGTAGGGAGTAGGGAGTAGGCA
>NZ_CEYLVT010000402.1:0-3426 GCF_982860115.1 Moorena sp. | reverse complement strand
ACAGGGAACAGGGAACAGGGAACAGGGAACAGGGAACAGGGAACAGGGAACAGGGGATAAGGAAGGAGATTACCTACGATATCAATTCAGGCTCAAGGGGGTCCCCCCCAAGACCTCACCGGTAGTCGCTCATGGGGGGGACCCCCAAGACCGCGCTACCTCGCTGCATCGCTTCAAACCCTCTTGACTATTGCATGCATGCCTATTGCCTTTTGCCTTAGAGGGATAAGCTTTGTCCTCATGACTCTGAGAATTGCTATATAACTGCATCAAGACAGTGGAATGCACCGGTACAATTTCTTTAATAAAAATATTTTTAAGATATTCACATTCTTGTATAGTTTAACGGGAAACTTTGGTTAATCTTTAAATTGCCACTGGATTGTTTAAAAAATAAATTAAGAGTCAATAAAGAAAATAACCAACTGTGAAAATGGCATAAGCTTAGGTAAGTTTTTGTAAACCTGTTTACAACAAAAAGTGTAAAAAAAACGGGTAAGCTGAACTACCAAAAGCCCCGCTATTACTGGGAATTAAAAATAATAGCTGACAGAAAAAAAACAATCAGCTTGTTCAGTAAAATAAAGATTACTAACTATGGCAGTTTTCACAGTTAATACCACAGCTGAAGGAATTAATCCAAACGATGGAGTCACCAGTTTACGAGAAGCCATCGAAGCAGCGAATAATTCTCCTGGTAAAGATACCATTTTATTTGAACTTGAACCAGCTTTACCGACGATTACTATAGACTCTAACCTAGGAACACTCGAGATTACTGACAGTGTTAATATTGTTGGACGTCAAGATGCTGACCAAATTACGGTCGAAGGTGACGGTAACCCTTTTGATATCTTTACCATTAGCAATGGAGCTAATGTTACCTTCAACAAACTGACAATTTCTAATGGAAGCGATGGCATCCAGGTAAATGATGGCAATCTGAAAGTAATTGATAGCATCTTCACGGGACATGGCACAGATGCAATCAAGTCCGAGGCAGACAACAGCAAAATCACTGTGATCAATAGCCTTTTCAGAAACAACTACGATGGCATCGATATCAACGGAAACAACAATAATGTTAAAGTGCTCCGTAGCTCTTTCCTAAACAACAGATCAGATGGCATCGATCTCGATGGAGACAACACCAGATTATTTGTCAGTAAAAGCACCTTCAGGCAAAATCAGGGGCAGGGTATTGATATAAGTGCTGCTGGTCAAAATGTAACGGTGCTTGGTAGCACTATCAGCAACAACCAGGATAGTGGAATAGAAATCGGTACTGGGGGAAAAATAAATAACAATGTTGTAAAGCTATTCAATAGCCAGATTATTGACAATCTGACTGGAGACAGTGGTGGTGGTGTCAATGTCCAAGGAACTGATAACGAGTTGTTTATGGTCAACAATACGATTACTGGTAACTGGGCAGGAATCAATGGCGGCGGCGTTTCCGTCGAGAGTGGTAATACCGTTGTCTTGGGCAACAACAAAATCACTGGTAATATTGCCGACAGTGACAATGATGGTACCGGCGACGGTGGTGGTCTGTTTATCGGTCTGGGAGCCAGCGTTGCGATCGCACAAACCAAAATTACCGATAACCTTGACCTAGGAGATGAGTTTCCTAATATCTTTGGTGATTTGATCAACTTTGGAGGTAATCAGAGTGGAGTTTAGCCAGTACCAAGCAATCAAGGGCATTGCTGAATATAGCGATTTGCATATAAGTTAATGCTGGTGAAATTTATTCTAATTACCCTAATCCCAATTTCAGGGTAAGCGCAAGAATCAATAAGCCACAGCTTATTGATTCTTGCGCTTACCCTGCCCCGATGAAATCGAAATAGCCATTGAGCGCAATGAGGTAGCCTAGTAGATGGCACGTTTTTACGCAGAAGAAGTTAGGCGAGGTAAAACCCCTCACAAAAACAATGCTTGACTTAACTAAAATTCAATCCATTGCTGAATCCTATTCTCCCCAAGAATTATTTGCTGCTTTAGTTTGGCAGCGCCGATTCAATCAGTTTGATGGCCCAGAAGTTATTACTGACCTTTCCAAGCATACAGATTTATGGGCAAGCTTTCTGTTTACCAAACCAGTCTTCGCCCCAGATGAAAATGGCTTAAGTTTTGGTGGTTTGCTAGATACCCTGCTGGCAATGGCAAACTATCGTCCAATGCCAGACAGCAGCATTATTCATTTTATTGCCTATCCAGCAGATACCTTATACATACTTGCAGAAAATCAGGATACGAAAGTTTCCCAACTAATCGATTTGGGGAAAAAATGGCGAGCTGACTCGGTAGAGGTAACTGATGGCACAAATGAAGAGTATAGTTACCGACTTAAACGCCGATTGAGATATCGATACGAAGGGGCATTATGGGGAGACGATATTCAACGTGATCGGGATGCAGTTGTTGTTTGCTATTGGTGGGATTGAAATCTATTTAAGCAATCAGCTATCAGCCACACAAGATTTTACCCCGATTCCCGATTCCCGATTCCCGATTCCCGATTTCTGGTACAATTATAACTATCGGTTTCCCGCCCATCAAAGGATTGACATCCGTGGTACTTAAAGACTTAGAGCAACAACTTCTTGCCCTTAGCCCTGGTGAAAAAGTGCAGGTTATTCAGTTACTGGCTCAAAGTCTCACAAACAATTGGCAAGGAATTGAGAAAAACCCTAGAGTTTGTGGGGGAGAAGCTTGCATTGCCAATACTCGTATTCCCGTCTGGTTACTTGTAGAAGCTCGTCGTATTGGATACAGTGATGGTGACCTTTTAACAAGTTATCCAACAATTACAGCTGCTGATTTAGCCAATGCTTGGGTATACGCAAAAGCTCACCCCGATGAAATCGAAATAGCCATTGAGCGCAATGAGGTAGCCTAGTAGATGGCACGTTTTTACGCAGATGAGCAGTTTCCTTTTCCTGTAGTAGGATTATTACGCACTTTGGGGCATGATGTTCTGACTGTACAAGAAGCAGGTAATGCAGATAGAGGTACACCTGATAATGAAGTACTCGCATTTGCCATTAGCCAAGAACGCTCCGTTTTGACTATTAACAGAGATGATTTTATCCGCTTGCATCGCCGAAACTCTGACCATTTCGGCATTGTTGTTTGTACCAATAATCGTAATTGGGAACAGTTTGCAGCACGGATAGATGAAGCTGTAAAAGCAGAGCAAACTTTACAAGGTAAATTAATTCGTGTGGTCCGTCCTGCTAGCTAAGGTAAGTAATGCTACAAATTTGTAGCATTATCTGGTTTGTTTGTGGGCAAAGCAAGGGACTAAATTGATGTATCTGATGTATCAACAATAAAAGGCTTGCTCCCAAGTGCTTTCATATTGTATGCCAGGAGGCGGACTTGAACCGCCGACACGAGGATTTTCAGTCCTCTGCTCTA
>NZ_CEYLVT010000401.1:0-3472 GCF_982860115.1 Moorena sp. | reverse complement strand
TGCCTTTTGCCTTTTGCCTTTTGCCTTTTGCCTTTTGCCTTTTGCCTTTTGCCTTGCTAAAATTCATTTGAAATGCGTTTTAGCAATGGCTTTTGACTACTCAACCTTGAACTGATCAGCACTGGCTTGAAGATTCTTCGCCATGGCTAGGAGTTCTTGGAAAGAGGTAGAAATTTCCATGGCATCGGAAGAGGTCTTGTTGGCAATTCCTGCGACCTCAGTCATGGTAGTGGTCACGGATTGGAACTCTTGGGTCTGTACCTGGGTGGCTTGGGTAATACCCTCTACAAGCTGGCTGATTTGGCTGGTGGCGTCAACAATGGCATTGAGAGTTAGACGGGTATCTTGTACCATTGCAGTTCCTTGGGCAACCTGTTGAATACCTTTATCCATGGCTGTAGACACCTCAGCGGTACTCTTCTGGATATCCTGCACCAACTGCTCAATCTCAGTGGTGGCTTCCGCTGACTGACGGGCTAGAGAACGCACTTCATCGGCAACAACGACAAAACCCCGTCCGTACTCACCGGCCCTGGTGGCTTCAATGGCTGCATTCAAGGCTAGCAATTGGGTCTGATTGGTAAAATTACTAATCAGGTTTACTACCCTCGAAACCTTCTGGGACGATTCGCTGAGACGCTTGAGCCGTTTGCTGGTTTCGGCCACTGTCTCCCGGATTTCGAGAATTCCATCTACAGTACGGTTCATTGCTGCATCCCCTTCCTGGAGGGTTTGGTTAGCGGTTTGGACTGCCACTTCTACGAGTTGAGCACTCTGACCAACAGCGTCTGTAGAATTAACCATGGTCTGGATTTGCTCTAAGGCTTGACCAAGAGCCATAAATTGTTGCTGGGCTTGGGCTGTAAGCAAAGCAATGTTTGATTCCCTGTCAACAGACGTTTGGGCAACTTTCCTGGAGGCTTGTTGCACTTGAGTCACGATCCGGCGCAGGCTTTGTAAAGTGTTGTTGTAGGCATCAGCAATGGTACCGACTTCATTGTTGGTGACCGGAGCTCGGACGGTGAGGTCTCCTTCTAGAGCTGGTCGCACGGCTGAGAGCAACTGCATTACCTCCCGCTGTACTGCTTCTTTGTCGGCTTTCTCCCGTTGTGCGGCATTGGTCAGCTGCTGGGACTGGTTCTGGATTTGTGCGAGATACTCAGCCTGTTGCAGGGCTGCCCCCACTTGTACCCCAATCTGAGCCAGGGCGTTGAGTTCAAACTCTTGCCAGTCACGAGCACCAGTATTTTGGTAGGTACCTAGTAAACCCCATAAGGTTCCTTCGATAAAAATCGGTGCCAGCATATAAGCCTTAACCTCATATTGCTCTAAGGTTTCTAGGTAACCGTCAGAATAACCAAAGGTGTAAATGTCATCAACTGCCAAGCTTTCACGATTGCGATACCGACCGCCCTGGGTGTCTTGTAGATAAGTATCGGGCCAGAAAGCTTCCATATCCGCTCCCACCCATGGTAACCAACCGGTGGCAACTGCCTCAGCCACAAACTGACCAGTCCAATCTCGATTGAATTGATAGACGGCTACGCGATCGCATTTGAGCAGCTGCCGGACTTCTTGGGTGGTGATACCATAGATTTTCGTTACCTCCCGAGACTGGAATAGCTTACCGACTATTTTGGTTACCCCCTGAGCAATTTGAGCTGCTTTGCTGAGTTGGCTAGATTGGGCTCGTAACTGATCTAGGTAATGGGATCGCTGCAAGGCTAATCCCAGGGAATTACTAATCTGGAGCATCAGGGTGACATCGGTATCAAGCCACTGACGGGTTCCCGTATTTTGGTAAGCTGCCAGCAGCCCCCAGAGCTTTTCACCTTGGAAAATCGGCATAATCAGATATGCCCTGGCTTGGTACTGTTCCAGAGTGTTGATGTAGCAGGGAGAGAAACCCATGGCATAGATGTCATCAACCTTCTTGAACCGGTCACCTTGGGCGAAGTCCCCACCCTGGGTGTCTTGCAAGCAGGTATCAACATGATTACGAGAATTAACAGTCAAGGCTGTAACGGTGCAGCGCTCAGAAGCCGTTGTATCCACCTTAAGGCGGTCGTCTCTTTCTTGTTCAGTGATCAAAGAAATCCAGCCAGGGGCAACGGATTCAGCCACAAATTGACCACTCCAGTCGGAGTTGAATTTATAGATTACTACCCGGTCAGCTCCCAACACTTGCCGCAACTCTTTGGTAATACTCTGGAAGATACTGTAAACATCTACAGACTGGGACAAATGGTTGCTAAGGCTTGCTACTACTCGTTCCCGCACAGCAGCTTGGCCAAGCTGATGGGATTTGGCCTCCACTTGATCGAGGTAGCTCAATTGCTGTAGGGCTACCCCAAAGTGCAGAGCAAGCTGCTTGGCAAAATCAATCTCATACTCCTGCCATTGACGAGGCTGACTGCATTGGTGAATGCACAACAATCCCCACAATAATGGTCCTTGAAGTAGGGGGACAACTAGATTAGCCCGGACTTGGAACTGAGCTAGCAGCTCAATATGGCAATCACTCAGTCCAGCATTGTACACATCAGCAACCGCTTGCACTCGTCCTTCGGTGTAGTGAGGGGCATACTGTTCACCAAAGCAGTGGTCGTTAACTTTGATTCCTAGCATGGCATCGTAGCCTGATGCCACATCCTCAGATACCAATTCCCCATCATCAAAGCCAGAGTTAGGGTAAAACCGAAATACACCCACCCGGTCAACCTGAAGAAGCTTACGAATTTCGATAGCAGTTGTCTTGAAAATGGTATCGAGGTTTCGAGACTGACCGATCTTGTTGATGATTCTAACTACCCCTCGCTCGATCCGTGCGGTTTTAGCGACCTGGGTGGATTTGGCCTCTACTTGGGCCAGGTACTCTGTTTGTTGTAGAGCAACTTCAAAGTGTAGGGCAATCTGCTTGACAAAATCAATCTCATACTCCTGCCATTGACGGGGCTGACTGCATTGGTGAATGCACAACAATCCCCACAGTAATGGTCCTTTACGCAATGGCACCACCAGGTTAGCCCGGACTTGAAACTGAGCGAGCAGCTCAATGTAGCAATCACTGAGGTCCCCATTGTAGATATCAGCAACTGCATGTACTCGTCCTTCGACATAGTGCTGGGAATACTGTTCACTAAAGCAATGGTCATGAATCTTGCTACCAAAGATAGCATCGTACCCATTGACTACATCTTCAGACACCAACTGTCCATCATTAAAACCGGACTCAGGGTCAAAGCGAAACAGACCCACCCGGTCAGCCATCAGAAGCTTACGAATTTCTATGGTTGTGGTCTTGAAAATGGTATCCAGTTTCCGAGATTGCCGGATCTTGTTGATGATTTTGACCGCTGATTTTTCTAGGTCTGCAGCCAATAGCAGTTGCTTGGATTGTGCTCGCAGTTGCTCAACATACTCCGTTTGCTGGAGGCCAACCCCAAATTGTCGGCCCATCTGAGCCAGTATA
>NZ_CEYLVT010000400.1:0-3547 GCF_982860115.1 Moorena sp. | reverse complement strand
GCGAACAACTAACCAACCTTCAACCTACCCTACACCGAACGCCAAAGGCGAACAACTAACCAACCTTCAACCTACCCTACACCGAACGCCAAAGGCGAACAAATAACTAACCTTAAACCTGCTAACCTTAAACCTGCTAACCTAAAAAAAAATAGCCGCAGAAATACTATCTACGGCTAGGAATTTACCTTATGTCATTCAGTTTTCCAACCTATCCAAACGTGAGTGATCTTACGCGACTGGACCGGATGGTTTGGCCGGGGGGAAAACCCCCCAGCAATTTAACGTGTTAACGGAGTCTGAAGTACTTGGTGCTAATTGTTATGAATTCTCCCGGAACATCCGTCGGCTGCAGAGGACTCCACTCGGATATTTCGGTGTAGCCCAGTGCATAGAGGGTATGCATGGTATTAGTTATTGCCTTGCGGGAGCCTTTTAAAATGTGCTTAACACGGATTTTGTTTTGGGAAGAATCATCGGGGTTGTTGTCTGGATTTGTTGGAAATTGTGATGGCATAAGGTTCACCTTTTGCTTT
Source organism: Moorena sp. (assembly GCF_982860115.1). Taxonomy (NCBI): domain Bacteria; kingdom Bacillati; phylum Cyanobacteriota; class Cyanophyceae; order Coleofasciculales; family Coleofasciculaceae; genus Moorena; species Moorena sp. Next base: position 3,011 of record NZ_CEYLVT010000400.1, on the reverse strand, counting down.
TTGTTTATATTTATAATCGTAATGATTATATTTTATTTTGTCAAGGGTTTTTATAATTTTTTTTTGAGGGGTAATGTAAATAAATGCGATCGCAAAAGCTTTTCAGCATTTAAATTGGGATACCTAAATTGCTCAAAGGCAATAGGCATGCTAGCAATAGGCAATAGGGAAAAAATCCTGTGTACCTAATTACTCTGAGAACAGATATAATGGAAATGTTTAGGAAAATTAAATGAATTGTGATATTTTTTTCCCTTTGGGTGCATCTCCTAAAAGCTGTTTGACCCGGTGGTGCGTTACGGGGCGGGCTGTCCCAAAAAGGCGCGAAGAGGCGGAAAATGAGCCCGCCCCTAACACACCCTACGCAACATTTACTTTAGCAATCCTACAATCAATTGTGATAATTTTTTCCCGATTCCCGATTCCCGATTCCCGATTTCCGATTCCCTTTTATTTCGGAAAAAGCTGATGAACAGTACAACTAAAACCCGGTAGTATGGGAGAGCTTAGGGTATCTTGGCTGAAAAGGGTTGCTACTAATTTGAGCTGACTGTTTTCCCGGCGATAAATTTCGAGCTTGCGAGACCTCCAATCAGCAATCCAATATTCTTTTACTCCTCGTGAGGAGTAAAGTTTTAGTTTAGCTTCTCGGTCTCGTCTTTGGTCTTGTTGACTACCAGATAAAACTTCGACTGCTAATTCTGGAGCACCAGTTAGATGTCCAGATTTATCTAAGGTGAATGTATAGGTTTTTTGGGTAACCCAAACGACATCGGGAATAACATTATCGGATTCGGAAAACAGGACACCAGGACTAGGAATAGCTTCTCCTAAACCACTTGCTTCAGACCAAGCATCTAGCTGTCGAAAAATTTTGCCACAGGTTTGCTAATGTTTAGTATGAGGCGCTCTAGTGACAAATAATTCTCCATCAATGATTTCGTAGCGTGTTCCTTCATTTTCTGGTAGCAATTCTAGGTCATGAATAGTCCAGTATACTCTCTCATGTATTGCCTGATTCATAATTATACTCCGTTAGCTTTATACTAATTATACTCGCGACTTCCGACTCGCGACTCCCTATTTCCATAGTGTCAGAGTTAGGTTATGAGCTAGGGAAGCTATAATTATAATGTGATCCTCGGGGCATACTTTAGAAAGTAGTTATATCAATGAATGAAGCTAGAACAAAGAACAAAAAACAAAGAACAAAGGTAGCAGGAGTACCAGTTTAATTTTGATGGGAATGACGAAAATTGCTATGTTGACTTCTGAAAGAAGTCGGGAATAGGAAACAGGGAATAGGGAACAGAGAATGAGAGGCAGAGAATCAATATCAGTGGAGTGGGCATCCTGCCCGCCTGGAAATGAAACAGGCAAGATGCCCGTTCCACAGCCAGATGCCCGGATGCCCACTCCACAGCCAGATGCCCGTTCCAGAAAACTCTTCAAATCATTCGATTCTTAAGCAACACCCGGAAGCGAGGGGTATTAGAAAAAGATGGTGGAGAGATTATCAGTAAAGGTACTAACCTCAACTCCCTCTACATTGGCGAGAAGGTCACCATCAGCAGCTATGATATTCACACTGCCATTAGACTGCTCAAAGGTAAGGGTGCTAGCATCACTAACCCCAAAGCGAGTTAACCCCAGTTGGAAATTTATCACGTTGTCATGTCCTTCACCTTCTTCAAGGGCAATGGTGTTGTTACCATTACCAAGCTCGATGGTGTCATCACCGGAACCAGAATCAATAGTATTGTTTCCGTCACCAGTGTTGATTACATCATTTCCAGCACCGCCAGTTATGGTGTCATCACCGTCTAAACCCAAGAAAGTGTTGTCAACCTCGTTACCAATTAGTTCGTCATTAAAATTAGTACCTACTGCTATTTCAATACTAATTAAAGTTTGTGCTACTTCCTGATCTTGCTCATCGGTGTAACTACCAGTGCCTTCAGCCAGATTCAGCTTAATACCAGAGTTGATTAGATTTTGAAAGTCAACGGTATCACGACCTTCTCCACCGTCAAAATAGTTAACACCGCCACTGTCTTGGAAAGTATCATTTCCTGCACCACCGACATATTTGTCATCACCCTCTAAACCGAAGAAAGTGTTGTCAACCTCGTTACCAATTAGTTCGTCATTAAAATTAGTACCAAATACCCTTTCGATACTAATTAAAGTTTGTGCTATTTCCTGATCTTGCTCATCGGTGTAACTACCAGTGCCTTCAGCCAAATTGAGCTTAATACCAGAGTTGATTAGATTTTGAAAGTTAACGGTATCAAGACCTTCTCCACCGTCAAAATAGTTAACACCGGCACTGTCTCGGAAAACGTCATTTCCTGCGCCACCAATATATTTATCATCACCGTTGTAACCTAAAAAACTGTTGCCTTGGTCGTTACCGATCAGTTCGTCATCAAAATTAGTACCAAATACGTTTTCGATACTAATTAAGGTTTGGGTGATTTCTTGACTGTTACTATCGGTAGAGATAGCAGTACCCTCGACGAGATTAACTTGAACCCCAAAATCAAACTCGAAAAAGTCAACGGTATCACGACCTTCTCCACCGTCGAAGTGGTTGGAACCGCCACTGTCTCGGAAAGTATCATTTCCTGCACCACCGACATATTTGTCATCACCGTTTAAACCGGAGAAACTGTTGTCAGCCTCGTTACCGATCAGTTCGTCATTAAAATTAGTACCTACGGCTCTTTCAATACTAATTAAAGTTTGTGCTACTTCCTGATCTTGCTCATCGGTGTAACTACCAGTGCCTTCAGCCAAATTAAGCTTAATACCAGAGTTGATTAGATTTTGAAAGTCAACGGTATCAAGACCTTCTCCACCGTCAAAATAGTTAACACCGGCACTGTCTCGGAAAATGTCATTCCCACCACCACCAACATATTTGTCATCACCGTCCAAACCAAAGAAAGTGTTATCAGCCTCGTTACCGATCAGTTCGTCATTAAAATTAGTACCTACGGCTCTTTCAA
>NZ_CEYLVT010000399.1:0-3551 GCF_982860115.1 Moorena sp. | reverse complement strand
TTGCCTATTGCCTATTGCCTATTGCCTATTGCCTATTACCTATTGCCTATTGCCTATTGCCTATTGCCTTATTCCCTATTCCCTTGTATTTAATGATTAAAAATTTTCAAACCATTATTATCATTCGACTCTTCAAAAATTGCTCCCATTTTATTCAAGTCAAGCTTCATATCTTCAGAAATTCCTAAATTATTTACCAACCGGGCTTTCTCTAATTTAGCATCACTCAGATTCACCTTACTCAAGTTAGTCTCCCCCAGGAGAGCACATCTGAGGTTAGCAGCACTCAGTACTGTATAATCCATCGAGGCATAACTTAAGTTGCTGTAACTCAAATTAGCATGATTAAAAATGGCATAATTCAAAGTAGCACAACTTAAGGTAGCACCAAATAGATTCGCTTCGCTGAGGTTAGCACCGAATAGATTAGCATAACTCAGATTAGCATTACTCAAGATAGCATGGCTGAGGTTGGCATTACTCAGGATAGCATAGCTAAAGTTAGCATTGCTGACTATAGTACCCCTAAGATTACTACTGCTGAGAATAGCACGACTGAGGATAGCCTCGCTGAGATTAGCATCACTAAGATTAGCCTCACTAAGATTAGCCTCATTCAGGTCAGTGCCAAACAAGTTAGCTCCCAATAAATTAGCACCAAATAAATTAGCACCGTTGAGTTTAGCCAGGCTAAGGTTAGCACCACTCAAATTGACACTGCTGAGGTTAACACTACTCAAATTAGCACCGCTGAGATCAGCGCCTGCACAATCGGATGTTGTATTAAGACCAGCAATTCTTCCTATCTCCAAAAAGTCCTTAGTTTTATCCTCTATAGAGCGATCGATTAACGGTTGCCCTTCTGGCCGAATTTCTTGATTAGACATAGGTTGACTTAACCAAAATTAATATATTCATCAAAATTTTACTCTATACAGCTTTGAGGGCAATGAGCTCATCCCTGATACAGTCAGTCGCCCATTGAACCTCCTTTGATTGTCTTGATGCAGTGGCTGAGGATGTTACAATTAAAAAGCTGCTGGGAATAGTAGGTAAAAACAGACATTATTTAAGATGCTTACCCATTGGAAAAAATCCCTAGCCAAGAGTGCTGGACTATTGGCTGTTTTGACTCTTGTACAGAGTTTCTGCGTGAGTCAATCAGCTTTTGCGCAATGCGTGCCGAGTAATTTTTCCTCCGACTGGTTACAACGACAGGAGTACCTTGGTGGTCACACCATTGATCGCCATGTTGGTAAAAGTGATCAACAACTAGTAGACCGATTAATTAATGCTCCCAGAATCAGCGCAGCTAGCACCTATGGCGATTTGGAAACTGCTGCCACTAATATTCAAGCTGCTTTGAGAGCCAACCGGAATAGATTAAATAGTTGGGTTCTTGATGCTGCTATAGGTGAGAAGCGAGCTGTTAAGTATAGGGCTACGGAAGTAGTTGGTCGTGTGGCTAGACGTCCTCCTTCTATGAGCAATATTTCTAATAGTACAAAGTTGCTTGTGGTTATGAAAAAAACAGCAAAGGGAGATTGCTTACTTCTTACGTCATATCCCGCTAGATAACTGCTCAGGGGATTGTAGATTGTAGATATGTAAGCACTCAGCTTAAGCGCTACGCGCACGCTGCGCGAACAGCTATCAGCGAACAGCGATTAGCGCTACGCGCACGGGTGCGCGTTCAGCTTTTTAATAAAAGAGGTAAGCATTGGTTTAATATGAGTTAAGTCTCCTGACAGCTGGCGGCTGACGGCTGACGGCTGACGGCTGAATGCTTACGTAGATTTTATAGTTTAGACTGACCCTTGCTTAAACTATAATATCTTGTATTTATTTAATCTTCAGTCTCTAATTCTCCAATCTTCAGTCATTACTCAACATTACCAATTAACTATACACCAAAAATCTACCCATGAGCCAAAAACCTAACTACGAAAATCTCTACAGTTTTCTTGCTGGGGAGTTTGCTGAAGCTGATTTTGAAGGTAAAAGTGATGAAGAGGTAGTTCTTGGCTGCAACAATCCAGAACTTGCCAAGTGGCATCGTACCATAATTACCGAAGGACGGGTTGCTTTGGCTTCTCGCTCCTTTCCCTGGAAAGATGTGGGTGACTATGCCAATCGCCATTTTGAAACTGAAGAAAGTGCTAGAAAATGGCTAACAGAAATGCTCGACCTGTTGGAAAGTGGCCTTGATTAAGTATCCGGAAGAGAGTAAAGTACTTGCTTATGATAGCTAAATCCTCACACTTATAGAGATTGCTACTGCCTTTTTTTTCTAAAAATTTCCAATACAAGCTGCTTGGCTCGCTTCCGCCAAATTACCATGACTACTATGAAAAAAAGGGTATTATTTCCCCGATTAAACTATACTCGAAACTTGAGAATTTGTCCTTACCCAGGTTGCAATAATTCCCGGTTATAACTGGAGTAATGAATCCCAAAAAAAAATCCATACATGTACCTAGCCATTGTCAAGGTTTTTTTCCATAACAGTCGGGTATAGGTCTGGGGAATCCTCTCAAGTAAACAGGACGAGTGAATCATGGTAAAAAAACGGTCTTATCGGGAACAATATAAAGAAGAGATGGGTGGGTTGATTGATGGAATTGATCTATCGGAAATGCAGAAGCGGTTTATCAAAGCTCGCTGGCTCGACCAAGTGTTGTGGTTAGACAAGCGAGCAAATCAGTGTCGCAACCACTATTATGCCCTGCGAATGATGACCATTATCGGAGGGGTAATTGTTCCGGCTTTAGTGGGTATCAACAGCAGCGACGGTAAAATCAGAGTAGCCTTGGGTTGGACTGCCTTTGGACTGAGTCAGGTAGTGGCAATTAGCGCCGCTGTAGAGGAGCTATTTCAATATGGCAAACACTACACTCAGTATCGCAACACCGCAGAAGCCATGAAGATAGAAGGCTGGCAATTTCTTCAGTTAAGTGGACCTTACCAACGTGTAGAAAACCACACCCAGGCATTTACCCAGTTTTCCTCCCGTGTCGAGGCGCTGATTAAAAAAGATGTAGAAGGATACATCAGCGAGGTTCAGCACGACCAGGAAAAGGGCAGGGAGCAAACAGAGTTCCTATCTCAAAACCCAACTCAAAACCCAACTCAAAACCCAGGTATGGCTGAGTCACAACTCAACGAACAATTACAACAGGCAGCGATTCGATAAGCCAGCCAATTCCCAAATGATTACCCCCTCTGAGGGGGTAATCCTGGTAATCCCTCAAAGATGTCCAGACTTATCTGCCAGACGTGCTGGGTGGTCTTGAGGAAAAGAAGATTTTAGATAAGCTAACCTTGATTGCTGCGATCGCTACTATCGGTTGACTGCTGACCAGCTAATGGTAAGACTGTTAGCTTAGCATCACCTTAGGGAATTCTATAACTATAGGTTCCGAGACTTGTGAGCCCAAGTTTCTCTCAAATAGTTATATTGAATCCCTACTGAACTACTTAACTACCAAAAATGAATACTTTTTTCGATGCCTTCATCTCCTACGGACGAGCTGATAGCAAAGTATTTGCTA
>NZ_CEYLVT010000398.1:0-3569 GCF_982860115.1 Moorena sp. | reverse complement strand
TGGCCCGAGGTGAAAGTGGCTTAATCAGGGGCATTCAACCCGACATGATATAAGAGCATTACTTTTGGAATCCTGGTTATAATCTGAATTTGCGTTCGCGTAGCGTGACCAAAGGTCAATCGTACAAGCGCGGAAGCTTCCCGTGACTCGCGTAGCGTGGCCGTAGGGCAATCGCACGATCTAAGTGTTTCATTTATATAGTTGATTATACTGATCAGGTAAATGAAATTTTTTCTTATCCCGACTCCCGATTCCCGATTCCCGATTCCCCATTCCCTAAAACTCCAGAACCATAGATTAAGCTAGTAGCAAAGTTAGCTAAAAAACTAGAATCTATGTTCAAAAAGCTATTAGCTCAGGTTGGCATTGGAGCAGCAAAGGTAGATACACGTTTGTACTTTGATTCCCTAGCTCCTGGGGAAATGGTAGAAGGGGAAGTTTATATTACTGGGGGAGATGTTTCCCAGAAAATTGATGATATTTATATTTATCTGGTTACGGAATACTTGCGGGAAGAAGAAGATGCCGCAATCACAGAGGAATGCATATTAATGCAATATCGCCTCTCGGAACGCTTCAACTTGGAGGCAAAAGAGGAAATAGTTATTCCATTTTCGTTTCCCCTCCCAGAAGAAACACCACTGACATTAACCAGCCAACCAGTGTTTTTACGTACCGGCTTAGATATACCAATTGCCGTTGATCCCAAAGACACCGATTACATTGAGGTACATCCACACCCCCTAATGCAAGCGGTATTTGATGCATTAGAAAACCTAGGGTTTCAACTTCATGAAGTCGATTGTCAGTACAATACTCACTTCGGGGGTAGATATCCATTCGTCCAAGAGTTCGAGTTTCGACCCATGGGTAAGTATCAGGGTAGCTTGGATGAATTGGAAATCATTTTTTCTCTCTACTCAGAAGACTTAGAAGTTTTCCTAGAAATAGACAAACGAGCCCGTGGATTTGGTGGTTTCCTAGAAGAAGCTTTCGACCTAGATGAACGTTATGTTCAATTTCAGGTAACACTGGATGACCTCAATCTTCCTATGGGTGAATTGGAGGCAATGATTGAGGAGATTATTGAGAGCCAAATTAATTAGAATTAATCCCTCAAAATCTTATCAATCATCCGGTTAGCTTGGGATTCATAACCACTACCAAACAGATTAAAGTGATTGAGGATGTGGTAAAGGTTATAGAGGTTTTTCCGCCGTTTGTAACCTTGCTCTAAAGGCCACACCTCGTTATAGCCTCGATAAAATGCTGCTGGGAAACCACCAAACAATTCGGTCATCGCAATATCAACTTCGCGATCGCCTACATAAGTAGCTGGGTCAAAAATTACTGGTTCTCCCGCCATGGTAATAGCCGCATTACCACCCCATAAATCACCATGTACTAAGGAAGGTTGAGGCTGATGATCCAGTAATTTAGGAACTACTGCCAGTAATTGGTCTTGTTTCGGGAAATGACCACTGCGACGCCGTGCTAGCTGAAACTGATAACCCAGGCGATACTCTACAAAAAACTCTACCCAATCCGACATCCATTGATTCACTTGTGGTGTCGAACCAATAGTATTATTTTGATTCCAACCAAACTTACCCATCTCGGTTGAAGCTTGGGGGGGAGCAGCCTGATGCATGGCTGCTAACTGATGTCCCATTTTTACCCAAGACTCGGTACTGTTACCGCCACCAAGGTCTAGCCACTCCAAGACAATATAAGAACAATCGACGGCAGTGCCATAGCAAATTGGTTTGGGGATTCGGATTGTCTGGGTTGCCACCATCTGCTTTAGACCGAGGGCTTCGGCCTCAAACATATAGACTTGAGAAGCAGAATTGAGTTTAACAAAATACTTATTAGTCTTACCGACCAGAGCATAACCCTGATTAATACAACCACCACCAACAGATTGGCGCTGGTTAATCTCAAAGGTTTCACCAGTGACTTGGCTTATCTGGTCAGCAATTTCTTTCCACATCTTAGTCTGTTCCCTGTTCCCCGTTCCCTGTTCCCTTTGCGATCACAATACCATAAGCATGGGGAGACAGATACTGCTGTGCAGCCTTTTGGATATCAACAGCACTAACTGATTTAATATGACTAGGGTAATTCAGGGCTGGTTCTAAATCCCCGACTTGGGAGTAATAGTAACCATATAAATTGCTGCGAGCGCTTGGTTTTTCATTACTAAAGATAAACTGATTGGCGACTTTGGTACGAATCCGAGCAATCTCTGAGTCTGATACCAATTCTGTCTGACAGCGATGGATATGGTTTGCGATCGCATTTTCCACCTCTGCCAAATTCTCAGCTGGCAGTTTAGCAGAAATATAAAACACCCCTTGCAGCCGCTGAGTGATATTACTAACCCCAATTTGAGTAACCAGTTGCCGTTCTTCTCGCAAATCCCTAAACAGCCTGGACATACGACCTCGTCCTAAAATTCCTGCCAGCACATCCAAAGCATAGGTTTCCTTCAACTCAGTGATACCAGGCACCCGCCACACCATCACCAGCCGCGCTTGTTGTAAAGACTCATCCACATACTCCCGACGGACAATGTTGTCGAAAGCTGGTTCTGGGGTAAGGTTTGTTCTATCTTCTATCGCCCTTGGCTGTGCTTGACTAAATCCATTGCTGACAATTTCAATTAATTCCGTTACTGGCAAATTCCCCACCACTGCCGCAGTCATAGACTCTGGTTGATACCAACTACCGTGAAAGTCACGCATCTGCTCAGGCTGGAGTTGTTCAATCACCGAGGCAGGTCCGAGCACAGGACGTCGATAGGGTAACTGGTCAAAGGTAGTCTCCATTGCCCATCTATGGGTGCGGCGGCGGGGATTATCCTGGGAACGGCGAATTTCTTCCAAAACTACCATTCGCTCCTTTTCAAAGCCATGGTCAGGAATACTAGGATTGAGTACCACCTCTAGCTGTAATGGTGCCAGCTGCGCAAAATCTTTAGGAGCTGTAGTGATGTAATAGTGAGTGTAATCCTGACTTGTAGCGGCATTAGTGACCGCACCCCGTTGCTCAATCAGCCGCTCAAACTCACCACTTTGCAATTTTGGTGTGCCCTTAAACACCATATGCTCCAGAAAATGAGCCATACCATTAATCTGATCCGATTCCACTGCGGAACCGACATTAATCCAAACATTCAAACTGACAGCTTCAACAGGCATCTGCTCAGCCACAATGGTTAACCCATTCGGTAGCCTTTCAACAGTAGGAGCATTGAGGGAGGGAGTATTGAGCAAACTGGAAGTCATTAAATTAATCACTAATTGACCACTATTTATTAATAGTAATCTTTCTGTTTGATATCGAGTTTTTGATATAGCAAAGGGAATCGGGAATCGGGAATCGGGAACAGGGAACAGGGAACAGGGAACAGGGAACAGGGAACAGGGAACAGGGAACAGGGAAAAAATCTTGTGTACCTCATTAGACTAGAAAGCGTTATACATTCAATTTTCTTTCCCCGACTCCCGACTCCCGATTCCCGATTCCCGATTCCCGATTCCCGACTCCCGACTCCCGACTCCCGA
>NZ_CEYLVT010000397.1:0-3678 GCF_982860115.1 Moorena sp. | reverse complement strand
GTGTGGGGTGTGGGGTGTGGGGGGAGTGAGGGAAGTGTGAGGAGTTAGGAACTTTTCTAGTATGCTGAAGATATCATGCCATAAGGGTTACCAGATGTGGTGAATGCCCGATCTGGTAACATCAGGGCTTATTTTCCCTGTGATTCATCCGGGGGATAATTTAAAAGGAGATTAAAACTTGAGGAACCAAAATCCACAAAATTGGCAATCTTTAGTCGGGGGGATTATCGCAGCATTAGTTATTCTCCTCACCTTTAATTGTTTTGTAATCATCAATCCTGGTCAGGCTGGAGTCCTTAGTATTTTGGGTAAAGCTAGAGATGGCGCTCTGCTTGAGGGTATCCACTTCAAACTGCCCTTCGTCTCTATAGTCGATGTGTATGATGTCACCGTACAGAAGTTTGAAGTCCCAGCCCAGAGTTCCACAAAGGATCTTCAGGATTTGACCGCTCGATTCGCCATTAACTTCCGCCTCGATCCCACTAAGGTGGTTAGTATCAGACGAAAACAAGGCACTCTGCAGAATCTAGTGACCACAATTATTGCCCCTCAGACTCAAGAGTCATTTAAAATTGCTGCAGCCCTTCGCACTGCTGAAGAATCCATTACTCAACGGAGTCAGTTAAAGGAAGATTTTGATAAGGCTTTGAGCGAAAGGTTAGCCAAGTATGATGTCCAAGTATTGGATACTAGTGTCATTGACCTGAATTTTTCTAGGGAATTTGCCAAGGCAGTTGAAGAAAAACAGGTAGCTGAACAACAGGCCCAACGAGCTGTCTATATAGCACAGGAAGCTGAGCAAGAAGCTCAAGCGGAAATTAATCGCGCTCAGGGTAAAGCAGAAGCCCAACGACTTTTGGCGGAAACCCTAAAAGCCCAAGGGGGTGAACTGGTACTCCAGAAAGAAGCGATCGCAGCTTGGCGAGAGGGTGGGGCTCAGATGCCTAAAGTTCTCGTTATTGGTGGTGATAGGAATAGCAGTGTTCCCTTTATCTTTGACCTAAACAACGTACCTCAATAGCATCAAAATGTCAATAAAATTATCAAAAACTGTTTAATTTAATGCTAGTTACTAGTGAGACGTTTGATAGTTTGCAGTTGAGTATTAGTAGTTAAATTACAACTACAAAAACCCGTTTTCTATCTAGAAAACGGGTTTTTTAAAAATAAATTGATAGCAGTCGAAGTAAAGCTTAATACATATTTCTGTTCCCTATTCCCTATTCCCTGTTCCCTGTTCCCTATTCCCTACTCCCTACTCCCTACTCCCTACCCCCTACTCCCTACTCCCTACTCCCTACTCCCTACTCCCTTTCCCATAAATTTTTCATGAGTATTTTCACCCTACAATCCGTTCGCAAAGACTTTGGGATTAAAGAAATCCTCAAAGAAGCTACCTTTAGTCTAGATCCTATGGATAAAGTTGGTCTAATTGGCACTAATGGTTCAGGCAAATCCACCCTATTAAAAATAATTGCTGGTCTTGAGCCCATTGATGCGGGTCAACTCTCCATTAATCCCAAAACTAAAATTGTTTACTTACCCCAACAACCAGACTTAGATGACAATCACACCGTTTTAGAGCAAGTGTTTGCTGATAGTGGTCAGCAGATGACTCTGATTCGTGAGTATGAAGAACTTTCCCAGAAATTGGCTCACAATCCCGAGGATAACCAACTGCTAGCACAGCTCTCAAGTGTAACCCAGCAGATGGATGCCACAGGAGCTTGGGAACTAGAAACAAAGGCAAAAATTATTCTAAGTAAATTAGGAATAGTTGATTTTGATGCTCCCATTGGTCAGTTGTCTGGTGGCTATCGTAAACGGATTGCTTTAGCAGCCGCCTTGCTAGCGGAACCAGAAGTATTGTTAATGGATGAGCCCACAAACCATCTCGATGCCATGTCCGTAGAGTGGTTACAGAGTTACCTGAATAGTTATCGTGGAGCAATCTTACTGATTACTCACGACCGCTATTTTCTAGACCAGGTCACCAACCGCATTATCGAAATTGACCGGGGAGACCTGTATACTTACTCTGGTAACTATTCCTACTATTTAGAGAAAAAAGCCTTAGCTGAAGAATCAGCCATCAGTACTCAACGGAAACATCAAGGGGTATTGCGCCGAGAGTTAGAATGGCTCAAACGGGGGCCAAAGGCTCGCAGTACCAAGCAAAAAGCTCGAATTGACCGTATTCACGACATGCAAGCCAAAGAGTTTAAACAAGCTCAGGGTAAAGTAGAAATTTCTACCCCTGGTCGTCGCATTGGCAAGAAAGTAATTGAGTTAGACAATGTTTCTAAAGGCTATGACGGTAGAATTCTGGTCAAAGATTTTACCTACGAATTTAGTCCCGATGACCGAGTTGGCATCATAGGTGGGAATGGGGTAGGGAAATCTACCCTAATGGATATTATTACTGCACGCATTCAGCCCGATTCTGGTAACGTTGAAATTGGGTCTACCATTTATATCGGTTACTTTGACCAGCATTCAGAGGATTTGCTCGAAGCTCTTAATCAAAATCAGCGAGTAATTGATTACCTAAAAGACGTAGCAGAGTATGTGACAACCGCTGATGGCACATTGATTACTGCCTCACAGATGCTGGAGCGTTTCTTATTTCCTCCCACCCAACAGTATGCACCAATTCATAAGCTTTCCGGCGGTGAGAAACGTCGCTTGTTTCTGTTGCAAGTACTGATGAGTTCTCCCAATGTACTTATTCTTGACGAGCCCACTAATGATTTAGATGTACAAACACTCGCTGTACTGGAAGAGTATCTAGAAGGGTTTAATGGTTGTGTGATTATTGTCTCCCACGACCGCTATTTCCTAGACCGCACCGTAGATAAAATCTTTGCCTTTGAATCTGAGGGTAAAATACGTCAGTATCCTGGTAATTATTCCCTTTATATCGATAAAAAGCGAGAAGAAGAAGCAAAACTAGCCCAACAGATGGCTCAGACTCAAGGTAAAAAGCCTGAATCCTCCAAGGTCGAGCCCGACCCTAAAAAATCATCGAGTAATAACAAACCCCGTCGGCTGTCTAATTGGGAAAGGCGGGAATTTGAAAAACTCGAAAGTCAGATACCCCAACTGGAAGCTCAGAAAGCTGAGTTGGAGAAAACCCTTTATCAATCCCCTCCCAAAAACACCAGTGAGGTTCAGGCACTTTATCAGACCTTAGAAGCCTTGACTCAGGAAATTGATACAGCAACTGAGCGTTGGATGGAGTTGGCGGAACGGGACTCTTAGATCACTACCGTTGCGATTGGCCTATGGCCACGCTACGGGAACCCATAATTTCTCTCAGCACCGCTGTAATTCTACCGTTGCGCTCCTAGCGTTCCATACCCATAATTCAGCTAACTAGCCTTGTGATTGGCCGTTCGCCCAGCGTCGCACCGCTCCCTACTCCCTACTCCCTACTCCCTTTGCTATAGCTGACAACCATTAAGTACACATAATTTTTCCAAAAACTTATACATTATCGAAACACCAATATATACATATAGCTGAAATACTAAATATAGCCGTTGAGTGGTCAGACCCTTCAGTCATGTCACCCCTTACCCAATCCCTATTTCAGTGTTTCCACAGTTATTTTAATGTGATCATTTACTGGAGTTTAGACTATGAGAAAATGACCCAGTCTTCTTTTGAGGCTGAGAT
>NZ_CEYLVT010000396.1:0-3690 GCF_982860115.1 Moorena sp. | reverse complement strand
AGAAATCATCTTTAAACTTAACTTTAATAATACTATCAATTTCATCCAGAAAAATAACAATTTTACCTGGAATACTAGTTAACACGATCTGCTCAATAAACTTACTTAAGCACAAGACCGGGGAAATTTGAGCACGCTCGTCTAACCAACTGTCTTCATCAAACGTTCCGAAAAGCTCGAAATCATCCATCAATAACATCATCAAACTTTCATACCACATCGACACCGTGATATCTTCTCTACCAATCACGGTCAGATCGATAGACGCGCAAGCAAATCCCTCTTCTTTTAAGCGTTTTATCGTTCTTACCCGCAAACTCGACTTACCCATCTGTCGGGAATTCAGCACATAACAAAACTCCCCAGCCATCAATGCCTGATAAAGCTCATCATCCGCTTGTCGAGTGACATAAGTAGGTTCATCCTGAGGTAAACTACCTCCTACTTTGTAGATTGTTGAGTGTTGATTAGTCATGGTTGGAAAGGGAACAGGGAATAGGGAATAGGGAACAGTGTGGGGAGATGGGGAGATAGGGAGATGGGGAGATAGGGAGATGGGGAGATGGGGGAGTAACGCACCACCGAGTTAAACTTTTGCCTATTGCCTATTGCCTATTGCCTATTCCTCGCATACCCATAACTTCTCCTTAGCTCCAGGATTCCTAACAAAGTAATCTTCCAGCAAGTCACAGCCCCGACGCAGCAGCTCACCTAAACTTTCAACCTTCCAAATTCTGGCAGTGCCATTTCCTGAAGCAGTGGCCAGCCTCTGTCCATCCGGGCTGAATTTTACATTAATTACCGAAGACTGATGCCCGGTGAATACGGCTAATGGATTGCCCTGTAAGTCCCAAATTATGGCAGTGCCGTCCCCTGAATCCGTGGCCAGCCTCTGTCCATCCGGGCTGAAGGCTACACTATGTACCGAGGACTGAGGCCTGGTGAGTACGGTTAATTGATTGCCCTGTAAGTCCCAAATTCTGGCAGTTCGGTCTCGTGAAACCGTGGCCAGCTTCTGTCCATCCGGGCTGAAGGCTACACTCCATACCGAGTCCTGATGCCCGGTGATCACGGCGATTTGATTCCCCTGTAAGTCCCAAATTCTGGCGGTGTTGTCCGTTGATGCCGTGGCCAGCTTCTGTCCATCCGGGCTGAAGGCTACACGATATACCACACTATTTAGCGAGTCCTGATGCCCGGTGAGTACGGTTAATAGATTGCCCTGGTTGTCCCAAATTCTGGCAGTTCGGTCTCGTGAAACCGTGACCAGCTTCTGTCCATCCGGGCTGAAGGCTACACTATTTACCTCGTCCTGATGCCCTGTTAGCACGGCGATTTCATTGCCCTTTTTGTCCCAAATTCTGGCCGTGCCGTCTCGTGAAGCAGTGGCCAGCTTCTGTCCATCCGGGCTGAAGGCTACACTATCTACCGAGTCCTGATGCCCGGTGAGTACGGCTAATTGATTGCCCTTTTTGTCCCAAATTCTGGCAGTTTTGTCATATGAAGCCGTGGCCAGCTTCTGTCCATCCGGGCTGAAGGCTACACTATTTACCCAGGACTGATGCCCTGTGAGTACGGCTAATTGATTGCCCTTTTTGTCCCAAATTCTGGCAGTGTTGTCATATGAAGCCGTGGCCAGCTTCTGTCCATCCGGGCTGAAGGCTACACTATATACCCTGGACTGATGCCCTTTTAGTTCGGTTAATTGATTCCCCTGTAAGTCCCAAATTCTGGCAGTTTTGTCAGATGAACCAGTGGCCAGCCTCTGTCCATCCGGGCTGAAGGCTACACGATTTACCTCCTCCTGATGCCCTGTGAGCACGGCGATTTGATTGCCCTGGTTGTCCCAAATTCTGGCAGTTTTGTCAAATGAAGCCGTGGCCAGCCTCTGTCCATCCGGGCTGAAGGCTACACTATTTACCCTGGACTGATGCCCAGTGAGCAAGGCGATTTGATTGCCCTGGTTGTCCCAAATTCTGGCGGTGTTGTCCCGTGAAACAGTGGCCAGCCTCTGTCCATCCGGGCTGAAGGCTACACTCCATACCGAGTCCTGATGCCCGGTGAGCACGGCGATTTGATTCCCCTGTAAGTCCCAAATTCTGGCCATGCCGTCAACTGAAGCCGTGGCCAGCCTCTGTCCATCCGGGCTGAAGGCTACACTATTTAGCGAGTCCTGATTCCCGGTGAGTACGGCTAATTGATTGCCCTGGTTGTCCCAAATTCTGGCCGTGCCGTCAACTGAAGCAGTGACCAGCCTCTGTCCATCCGGGCTGAAGGCTACACTATTTACCCTGTCCTGATGCCTGGTGAGCACGGCGATTTGATTGCCCTGGTTGTCCCAAATTCTGGCCGTGCCGTCAAATGAAGCCGTGGCCAGCCTCTGTCCATCCGGGCTGAAGGCTACACTATTTACCCTGTCCTGATGCCCGGTGAGCACGGCGATTTGATTGCCCTGGTTGTCCCAAATTCTGGCAGTTTTGTCATATGAACCAGTGGCCAGCCTCTGTCCATCCGGGCTGAAGGCTACACTCCATACCCAGCCCTCATGCCCTGTGAGCAAGGCGATTTGATTGCCCTGGTTGTCCCAAATTCTGGCGGTGTTCTCCCATGAAGCCGTGGCCAGCCTCTGTCCATCCGGGCTGAAGGCTACACGATATACCGAGCCCTGATGCCCTGCGAGCACAGCCCCTTTTCGGAATTGACTAATACTTTGCTGGAGGGCATATATAGGACTGGTAATAGGATATTGCTCCAGGGGGCGACCATCTGTTACTGTGTTATATAGCTCTTGCCCAGTCTCCATGGCCTGGTACAAAAGCCTTTCCCCTCTTGTATTGGTGCCGTAGTAAACATTATTATCCGGTAACTGTCGTAGAACATCATTCCCTTGGCGTTCTAGTCCTATGACGAATTTCGCTTCCTGTATTTGTTGTCTAGCGTTGAAACCAGCCACTATAGCAACAATTAAGGACAAACCCAGTACAATTTTCCCTTTGCGTATGGTTCCCTGGGCTTGCTCTTTAGCCTTGGCTAATATTTCACTAGCCTCTTTCTGAGCAGCGGCCAAAGCCTTTTGCACTTCTCCCTTATCTAAAACCTGACTCGCTCTCAAAAACTGGGAATCCAAATCGCTTAACGCTTTTCCCCTCGACCATTGTTCCGCCTGCTCTAATGCTTTCCCCCGCAACAAAAAAGACTCATCCTTACACCCAGAATCAACCCAACCCGTAAACGCTTCAGAGTAGGGGCGTAGTCTTGCCAATTTTGTCTTAACCCAATCGGAATTGAAAACCTCCCCATAAATCCGATTGTTAACTTCCAAACAACCATGGCGCTCAACCACTAGCCCCGATAACCTTAATTCCGTCTGTTCTTCACTCCCATCAGCCGCTAGACTACCGTGATCCAATACTTGCTGATACAAACCCAACAGCATACCAGCCCGTTGCTCATTTCTGAGAATGCGATCGCGTAGCGGCTCTGAAAGAGCATCGCGTATAATCTTCAAATGCTCCTGTTCTTCCTGGGCTTCCCAATTTTCAATGATCTGCCTACGCACTATCTGTTCTACAGAAAGACTATTCCCCGATTCCCAGGTCTGGACTACCAAACGACATACGCGCTGAGTAAGAAACGGTTGTCCTCCCGTCCAGTTTACTATCTCACCTAACACCTGTTCAGGATTATTAA
>NZ_CEYLVT010000395.1:0-3710 GCF_982860115.1 Moorena sp. | reverse complement strand
CCGATTCCCGATTCCCGATTCCCGATTCCCGATTCCCGATTCCCGATTCCCAATTGAACACCGCTATAAGTATTTTCTCGTAATAAATCGAGGATTATTGTAGCTTTTGTAAATCTTAATTTCTGATCAAAATAGATTAAAAATCTATAAATTATTATGTTAGATTTTAATCAAAATAACTTCATTATTCCAATTTCAACGGGCATGGTAATAGCGCAAGATTTGCCAAAAGAACTTGAAATTATTGAAATTGAGAATAAATACGAAGATTGCCTGTTCATGAAATTAGAGGGCACTATCGTTCAGCCAGATAAAATTGACCTATTCTTAACTATAAACTTTCATGATCAATTTTTAGAACTACCCGGTGGTAGCATCAAACTTGGGCTAACCGGTGGAGAGCTAAGGCTGAACTTAACCAATGGCAAACTTCCCTATTCTCACCGTGGTCTGAATGATGATTTTAAGGTTTCCATAGAGAAAAAGCGACGGTCAAAGCAAGGTAGTCAACTTCATCATGACAAAAAGATGTCCATGGGTTTAGAGACTAATCCCAATCAAGCTAAATTCAACATTGGCACAGAATTAAATCTCAGGAGAGATATCAATCACGAAAAAACTGATGAATTCACCATCATGGATTACCAGATCACATCCAAAGGTGGAGAAACCAGTCCAGCCTGGGTTTTTGCGGCCAAAAGTGGTGAGCCATTATTAACTGGAACCCTGAGCAGTATATGGTTAGGCAGCATTACCAAACTAGACATCAATCAACCCTGTTATATCGAAGCTATTTTCACAGTTTTGCAGAAAAATGTCCATCTTTATGAAGCGGAGGGAATATGGTTTCAAGAAATTAGTCGAGAAGAACGGGCAGTCCTAGATCGAAAGATTGTCTTATTTTTACTCAAGCGCCAATTAAAACCTTATGTAAGTCGGTTAGTATTGCAGGATGTTTAATCAAGAATTAAGCCAGGAAATTAAGAAGACACTCCAAGGTTTTCGAGCAGCCAAGACCAAGAATTTCAAGAAATTAGCAGAAGTTGCTGGTTTAGATATTAGTAGTGACTTGGCAGGTGCTAACCTTAGGGGTGTTAATCTCAGTCGTCTTAATCTCAGCCATGCTGACTTAAGTGATACTGACTTAAGGGATGCCAAACTCAGTGGCGCTGACTTGAGTGGCGCTGACTTGAGTGGGGCTGACTTGAGTGGGGCTAGCTTGATTTCAGCAAACTTAAGCCATGCTAATCTCAGTAATGCCCAAGTCACAGGAACTCGGTTTGGCAAAAATCCCGGTCTGGTTGAACAGACTAAGGATAACCTAATCAAGCGAGGAGGGATATGGGAACCTAGTATCACGGAAGTGCTTCTGGCTTGGAATGAATTGAATGACCGTGACCGAGATTGGATGATTGCCACAGGGGAGAGTAAAGAAATTCCAGCTGGTCATGTCTTGATTCATGAAGGAGAATCTATCAATGCACTCTACATTGTGCTCGATGGCATCTTAAGCGTTTCCGTTGAAGCTTGGAAAAGTCGGGAAATTGCTCGATTATCCAACGGTGAAGTAGTCGGAGAAATGTCTTTTGTGAAAGATCATCCCCCTTCCGCTACAGTTAAAGCTTTAGAAGACTCCATTGTCTGGTCAATTGATCGAGCTAAATTAACCCATAAACTAGAGAAAGACCCCCGTTTTGCAGCTCGTTTTTATCGCTTGTTTGCTGCTGCTATTGCTGATCGAATATACCTGACCACAATTAGCTTACTTTACTTCGAGAAAGAGTATCAGATAGAAGACCCAATGGCGACTCACCTTAGTATTGATGAAAAGGACCCAATCAAAACCTATGAAAAAGATATTTTAGACAAAACTAAGGCAGCGTTACTGATTAATGGGGTGATTGAATCGTGAGCGATCAGCTATCAGCTATCAGCTATCAGTTTATGGGCTACGCCCACGCTACTTGAGGTGCTATCAGCTTATGGGCTACGCCCACGCTACGGGAACAGGCAAAGGCCAACGCCTGACCGCTGACCACTGACCACTGACGGCTGACCGCTGACAGCTGACGGCTGTTCGCGTAGCGCTTAAGCTGACAATTAATCGTCTTTTTTAATCACTTTAAACTCATCTAGCAATTGCACCCAAGTGATAGCATCTCTCTTGTCATAAACCCACGCGATCAGATTGATATCTCCTGTTTCCCAAGCAAATTTCCACCAAGCATCTAACTGTTCCTCTGTAACATCTAATCCTATTATTTCTTTTTTAAAAGTATCACTAGGAGACTGACTGGACTGATGTTCCTGGATAAACTGTTGCCAGTCAGCTACGGTAAACTTAAAATCGTAATCCTGTGCTATCTTAACTACCTCTTCTGGATTTATAGTAGCTATTAGCTGCTGTTTTAAATCCTCTTGTAGAGAAACAGCATGGAAAAATTGAGTAACCGTTTCTGTAGAAATTGTAGACATTAAGTATAAAAAATGCGTCACTTAGGGACGCTAGTTAATCGACTTTACATCTACAATTATAATTAATGACAATTCTTAATTATTATTCTTTCCAGGAAGATAAAGATGGTGTCTCTAACAACGCAGCACTGAGACTGTCGTGAATTTTGGCATTAGTTGCCAGAATCCGCCCAGAATTAATATCAATAGGACTGCCATCATAAGCGGTAACTTTACCACCAGCTTCCTGTAGGATAACGATGCCAGCGGCTATATCCCAAGGAGAAAGCCCTCGTTCCCAATAGCCATCCAATCGTCCAGTAGCAACATCACACAAATCGATGGATGCAGAACCACTACGACGAACGCCTTGAGTCAGATGAGTCAGGTAACAGAACTCGGCATAGTTGTTATCGGAAGTCTGCCGCCGGTCATAGGCAAATCCAGTGACTAACAAGCTCTTACCCAGGTCAGAGACTTGGGAAACCTTGATTGGCTGACCATTGCAGGTTGCCCCTAAGCCCATAGCTGCACACAATAACTCATCCCGAAAGGGGTTATATACTGCTCCCACCTGAGGCTTGCCGTCAATCAACAACCCCACAGAGGTAGCAGCAATGGGGTATTGATGGGCATAATTAGTAGTACCATCGAGGGGGTCAATCGCCCATAGGTATTTACTTTGATTGTCTCCCAGTTGACCGGATTCTTCTGCGAGAATCGAATGGTCTGGCACATCGTTTTTGAGTATATCTAAGATTACTGCTTCTGCTTCTTTATCAGCTGCAGTGACTAAATCTCCAGGACGTCCTTTCTCTTCTATAGTTTTGAGATTGCCCCAGTAAGTTTTCAAAACATCACCAGCAGCAGTGGCAGCTTTAGCGGCAATATCAAGGAAAGTTTGTAGTTGTTCGGAGGTTTGTTCTGTCATTGAGCAGATCACCTGTAGTTTATCAATTGAGTCGGTAAGCAGTCAGTGGTCTAGCCGTCAGCGGTCAGCGGTCAGCGGTCAGCTTATTTTATTCAAAAGTACTTCAACTAGCGTGGCACAGGCTTTGGCCAAAGGCCACGCTGTGCGAACGACACTGTGACTGTACCAATAAGCACCTCAAGTAGCTTGGCCACAGGCCGAAAGCTGATAGCTGATAACTGATAGCTGATAGCACCTCAAGTAGCGTGCGCGTAGCGCTAATCGCTGACCGCTGATAGCACCTCAAGTAGCGTGCGCGTAGCGCTAATCGCTGACCGCTGATAGC
>NZ_CEYLVT010000394.1:0-3730 GCF_982860115.1 Moorena sp. | reverse complement strand
CACCCATTGAACACACTACTTTTAGGATATAACGAGGCAAGAAAACACGCCCTAGCCAAAAACCGCTCTGTACGCCTAAACCAAGGGAATTATGTGAGAATAGACTCCGTGGAGATTCCCGATGATGGTTTAATAGTAGAACTCAGTAGTATATAAGTTAAATCAGTAAAGAAAACATGATGCAAAAGAGCTTTACGGAAGCTGACATTGAAGCTTGTTTCAACAATCCCGAACGAGACAAACGTTTCCGCAATTTCTGGGATTCAGAAGGAGGTCTGCACTGGGGTTATTTTGAAAACTTGACCAACGCTCGACCTGAGGACTTTCTCTCTGCCTGCCATTACTGGAATGAATATATGCTGGAACAGAGTGGTATTACTGCTGAGTCCCGGGTGTTAGATGTAGCTTGTGGAAATGGCAACACTGCTATCTGGCTAGCTCAGCAGACAGGATGCGAAGTGGTAGGAGTCGATCTCAGTAGTATTTTTATTGACTATGCTCAAGAGAAAGCTAGTCATTATCCATCTCTGCGCCTAAGCTTCCACAAGGAATCAGCAACTAACCTGCCTTTCCCAAATGACTCCTTTACCCATGTCTGGAGTCAAGCCGCTCTTTTCCACATTCCTAAACTGAATAAGGCTTTGGCGGAGGCTTACCGTGTTCTAGGAGCAGACGGCATCTTCTTATTTGATGATTTGGTAACCCCAGTAGATGAAGTCAGTGAAACTGCCCGCAAGTACGTTTACGACCGACTCCTATTCAAGCCAACATTTAGTCCTAAAGTTTATGCAGACAACCTTAGCCAGCTAGGATTTACACTATTGCAGCAAAAGGACTTGAGCCAGCACTTGGAAAAAAGCTATGAACTAGTGTCGGAGTTAGCTCGAGAGCAATATCCAGATACAAGTGCTGACTTTAAAAAAACCCAAGAAATGATTGCCGCCGGTGAGGTGGGCTGGTATTTCTACCTCTGTAAAAAGGTTTAGTGGGGAACATAGCCTCACGAAGTGATAAGCTACTTGAAAAATAGACAGGGTGTGGGTTTTATAGTGTGGGATGTAGGTAAAAATTGAATCACAAAATTGGCTCAAAATGTAAATAATAAGGGACTTTAAAAAATTTTTGATGATTTCTCTAGAGAATCTACAAGCAAACTTCGAGAAGGTTGAAGCAACACAATATGAGTACTACTGCCAAGTTAATTTGAACATCTATGATTTTCCCAGTTGCCAAGCTTTGGGCACTCAAGCAACAGTAGGACGTCACTTGCAGTTTACCTCGAAAACACCAGTAAATGACTTTTTAGAAGTGCGATTATGTGAGGATGGCTATAGTGGCTGGTTGCAGGTGCAGTATTTAGCAGAACTTGAATATGCGGCAACTAAGTATCAGCCAGTTACCCTTTCAACTACCCAAATCCAAGAACGACTCCCAGCAGTGATTGCTTTTACCAAAGCTGCAATGGAGCAGCCGAACCACTACCTTTGGGGAGGTACTGTTGCTCCCAACTATGATTGCTCAGGACTAGTACAAGCCGCTTTTACTGCTTCAGGAATTTGGTTACCTAGGAATGCCGATGCGCAAGATGCTTTCACGAAAACAATTGAGATTGAGTCAGCTCTACCAGGTGATTTGATTTTCTTCGCCACAAACCAAGACGTGAATCATGTTGGTTTATATCTGGGAGACGGTTATTATATCCATAGTTCTGGTATAGACAATGGTCGTAATGGTATTGCCATAGACCGACTTTCAGATGAAGAGGATGAGGTGGCACTGTCATACTACCGGATTCTCAAAGGAGCAGGAAGAGTAGAGAAAAGCTATCAACCTTAAGGGAATCACAGCACCAGAGCCCAATACAACAAATTTGCTCTGGTTGATATACCGATACTTTTTAGCTACCAAAATCTACCAAAGGTCAATCCTGGCTCACTAATGCAAGCTGATTTTTCAGCCAGGGGGTATCTCCCAGGGCTCGCAGAAATATACCACGAGCGCCGTTGATGTCTCTATCCATGACGAGCCCATCAATTTTTGATTTAATTGTTTTGCTTCCGCCGATATTGACCAACTCTCCTGTCCAACTAACAGTTTTACTGGTATAGGCTTCGCAAACATCCACTACTGTTTTACCGGTTTCACAAGCTTTATGCTTCAAGAACTCTTGAAAACGATAGTGAGCAAAATTAAGCAGATTGCGAACAGTCTTAGATCTAATTTTCCTACTTCCTTTTTTAGACATTTGAGCTGTCTCAAAAGTGGGAAGTAAAATCACATCAAAATTATCAACTAAAAATCTAGCTGTCTTGTGATGAAGCTCATTGATCAGGTTCTGAATCTTGATGACCATTCGTCTGGCAGCTTTTCTCATTCGGCGTTTTTGCCCACGTTTAGCCTTGCTAATCTTGGATAATAGATTATCCAAATGTTGACACAATCGCTGAATACGAGAAAAGTCTCTGTGTCCAATTTTCCCTACGGATGTTTCACTAAAGAATGTGACAAAAGTCCTAACGCCAGGGTCTAAAGCAACTACTCTACCTTGGTTTTCGGTTTTCTTTTTAGTTACTTTGTGGGGGACTACTAGATAGTAATTTCCATTGTTGCTGGTTAGTCGGCAGTCGCAAATATCCTCAGGAAGACTTTCGGAGTAGGATAGTTTTCCTAGTTTTGTGTGATAAATTCCCACAGCAGAAACTGCTGACTTGGGAATATAACAAGATTGAATGGGGTTTTTCCTGGATCTAAACCTTACCCGATTAATTTGCGACGTCTTTTTGTATTTTTTCTTTGCCTCCCTGACAGCGGTGCAAGCGTCCTTTATCGCTATCGATTTAATTTGATAAGGCACTTCCTTGCACCACTCGGGAAGGTCATTTAGTATTCCGGTCTTGATTGCTTTCCAATTGGCTTTTACAACGCCTGCTTGGAGGATTTTAACGGTCTTGTTGAACACATAACGGGATACTCCGAACCATTTACGAATAAGCGTACGCTGGTCAGGATTTAGGAACAGTCGAATCTTCTTTGATTTTCTTGCCGTACTTTCGGAGTCCGTGAACCCGGCAAGAGAAGACATGAATGATTCAGAGAAGATCTGCGGTAAGTTCGGATTCTGGACAACTTTCAGGTTGGCTGAGAACCAGGATTTTTCCACCGTTGAGACTGACCAAGTACTCAATGAGTTCAAACCCAAATCGGGTAAGTCTGTCTCTACAGGCAACAACAATCGTGAGCTTATCTCCGAGGACAATTCGCTCCAGTATGGTTTTAAGCCCTTTTCTTTTGTAGTTGATACCTGAGCCGATGTCAAAGATGATTTCGGCGTCAGGAAAAAGGGAGTGGAGGTAGGCGAGAAGTCTGTCGAGGTCGTCTCTTTGCTTGCTGGTACTGACTCGGCAGTAGCAGATCGTTTTACTATTCCGTTCACGAAGTTGATCAGGTTTTGAACGTCCTGCTCCGAACCTGATGATATCTTCTGAATGAAATAATCTAGTTCCTCCTGGAGTCCTTTCGCATTTGAGGGTTCCATTGTCCGCGTACTTCCTTAAGGTGTTCCTTGATAGTCCCGTAAGTTCGACCGCCTTACGGATTGGTATAAGTGCCATGACTTAAATCTAACAGATGCTTGTAGATAGTGTTAGATTAGTGGATATTTTCAGTAACTTTCACAAGCCTTTATAGGCGACAGTCTGTGAATCATAAGTTTAAGTTATATGAAATAAGG
>NZ_CEYLVT010000393.1:0-3761 GCF_982860115.1 Moorena sp. | reverse complement strand
TCAGTGGTAGAGCACACCCTTGGTAAGGGTGAGGTCACGAGTTCAATCCTCGTCACGGGCTTTTAAGCATAAATTTCCGAATATTTACCGAATTGTACAGTGACTAATTATTGGTCACAAAGGCAAATACAGGACAATTCCCTTCCATTCTGCTTGCTCACTACAATCGATCAGTAGTAGTAATTCATCAATTGCCTGTCGAATTGGCATTCGATCATTGACGACAAAGATTCCCGCCATCGACTCTCCTGAAACTAGGCGGTTGTAGGCAAAATCTGGCATCGTTGCACGATCATGAGTTAGAAGGATACGTCCATTAATTGCTGCCCAAGCTAGAATCGCTGGATCATCTACTTCTCGCAACCCAACATCTTGAACCCGTAGTAGGTCAAGATTGGGTTGACGCGAAAACAGCCCTCGAACAATGTCACCGTTGAAATTCTCATCGCTCAGCAAACTCAGCATAACCGTTTCTACTGATTCTGCTGAGATAGCAAACGGGTACGAATTGAGCTGAGATCAGGTTGGATACTAGACAAACGTTGCTCCACTGATTCAGCTAACTGCTCTCTCTGATTTAAGTATGTTTCTACCGCATCTTGGTGTCGAAGGTAGTAGCCAATTGTATTGTAAACATCGGACAAAGATAGAGTCGAGTATCGATGCACAATAGACTCAGGAGATGCACCATCTTGAAACGCTCGAATAACAGTCTCTAGCAAAACCCTTGAATTTCCAACTCGAATCGCTCCGGTTTCATCTTCTCGCAGAGGAGGTGTCTCACGTTCCAAAACTAGGCTCATAGATTAACTTTCCGCGCATCCAGTATAAAACCATCGTAACTTACGTGACTAGCGCAATTGCTCAGTAAACTTAAAAACACTGTCTCAAAATTGGGCGTTGCTGAATATCGAAATGGTTTAACTATAAAGGGGAATTTTATGATAATTTAAATAATAAATAAGAAGCCTAATTGATAAATCCAAGATTTTATTGATGCAAAGCGCGAGTGGGGAGAGACTCCCAAGACCTTGCTGCATCGGTTGTTCAAATATAGAGTAGCACAGAGTGCGTCGATGTAGTCTTGCTAAATAATGTCTCAATCTTGTATTTTCATTTTCTATATATAGTCATATAAATTTTATGAACCCAAGTTGCTAGTTATCCAGATGCGATTTGACCGTAGGTCACGCTACGGGAACGCACGAGGGTGTTGAGGTTAACTAATGGTAACTAGAATTGAGGACTGATAACTGGTTAAACCTATTACGACAGCAGCGAGTAATTGCTGTGATTCGAGCATCCTCGAAATCCCTAGGAGAGCAGATGGCTAAGACAGTAGCCACTGGGGGTATACGGTTAATTGAAATTACCTGGAATAGCGCTGATGCTCCTGAGCTGATTAGTCAGCTCCATAGAGAATTACCCAACTGTATCATCGGTACTGGCACGATATTAAACCAATCTCAGTTACATCAAGCAATTGATGTTGGAGCGCAGTTTATCTTTAGTCCCCATGTGGATACAGCAGTTATTAAAGCAGCGGTAGCTGCTAATGTGCCAGTGGTTCCCGGAGCACTTTCCCCCACAGAAATTGTGACAGCTTGGGATGCTGGTGCTAGCTGTGTTAAGGTGTTTCCGATTCAGGCGGTCGGTGGTGCTAGTTACATCAAAGCCTTACTTGGTCCACTCGGTCACATCCCTTTAATCCCTACTGGTGGTGTTACGATAGACAATGCTCAGGAATTGATTAATATCGGAGCGATCGCTGTCGGTCTTTCTGGGAATTTGTTTCCTCAATCCCTGATTGATGGGGGGAATTGGAATGCGATCGCAAAACGAGCAAAACAGCTAAAGCAACGATTAGCCCCTGATTCTCTGAGTTGAGGCTATGATATGGGTGATTTATTTGATTGACTGCTAAGGTTATATGTTTTTCCACTGGCTAAGTCCCTTAAGAACCTGGTTTGCCAGTTTCCCACTGATGCTAATCGCCTTGGCTGTCTGGACAACACCAGCGTTGACCAATCCTGTGAGTGAGCAAATCGCTACCAGAGTGATGGAACTACAAGATTCAGAGGAACGCTGGATTGAGATAGACTTAACCAATCAAAGGCTGATTGCTTGGGAAGGTAGACAACCGGTTTATGCAATAATTGTCTCTACTGGTAAAGATTCAACACCTACCCATCCTGGTACATTCACGATTCAATCCAAGCGTCGCAAGGACAGAATGCGTGGTGCAGATTACGATCTGGCCAATGTACCTTATTCGATGTATTACCACCGGGGCTATGCTATCCATGGGGCATACTGGCATCGTAAGTTTGGTACGCCAGTAAGTCATGGCTGTGTCAATGTAGCTGTGGATCATGCTGAGTGGTTATTTGATTGGGCGTCTGTAGGAACACCAGTCGTGATTCATCAGGGCGTTGAGGAATTGGCCAATGATGAATGATATCAAGTCTGTTGAATCATGAGTCACTCTACCTGTAGGGTTTGTTTCCTATTTCTGGGTAAGTCCTGTTAATTTTTTTAAAAATAGTTCACCAGCTTCTTCCAAATTCCCATCCAGAGAAAATGTCAAGCTGCGGACTCGAATATCACGAATTTTAACATCAAGGGGTTGAGTTAAAGGAGCTGGATATACTAAAACTGCCTCTTGGCAATCTTGTGTGATGGCATAGATTACTACTTGGTTAAAGTCATCACGAGATGGACTAATAGGGATTTTATACTTAGTATCGAGAATGCAGTATGTTTTCTCAGTCGCCACCTCGTAAAGTACTAAATCAATGTAAAAATATAATGTCTTGTCGATGTCTACTCTTTCGAGTATCTTAATGCCAAAGCCAGTAGGTAAGTGCGATTTTAACCATTCAGCTACAAAGCGTTCATAGAGTTTTGCCATGTTAAGTAGAAAGGGCAACATGGTATGACTACCTGTTTGATGACTTGGTCCGCTGTGTTCGAGAAAAAAGCGGCAAAGAGCATGTAACCTTTGGTAATTCTGATTGAGCCGATTATAGTTTCGTCCGATACAATCCCTAGCACTATAAGGTTGTAGGGTGACAAGGTTTTGTAGGGCATGATAGGCTTGGCGCAACATGGGACTTACTTTAGCGCTATACAAACCCGTGCGACAGATACAGTGGAGTGTCCAGGCGATAATCTGATTATCTTCGATGTCACTAGTGTGTTGGTCGTAATGGCAGTTAAGTTTAATATCCCATGGCTTCTGGATAGTTTGCTGTACATCCAAACGCCCCCGAAGGTATGCTAGTTGACCAGTTGTAGGGATGTAGGTGCGGTAGAGTCCTTGGCGAATGCGATCGCGTATGCCATTAATGAGGATACTGACCAGGTAATCGTAAAATTCTTCTAGAGATTTACAATCAATCAACCCCTCTAGAATCTGAAAGCTTCTAAGGTTATAAGCATAGTCCAGCATTCCGAAAAGATTGTTTAGGGGGACTTTCGGCTGGAGTTGGATGCTGAGTTCATTGGTTAGGGGAATATAACCTACCCATCCTTGAGAGGTTAGTTGCCAGTAATCCCCGGTTTTAGAGTATTCAAGATTTACTGTTACCTGATTGCTGTATTTTTGCAATTCATCGATTACCGATTCTGGAATCTGGTAGCGTGGGATCTTATCTGGCTGATACTCCGTTAGTTTGATTATAGTCATTTGTTATAGCGCTACGCCCAGGGAACAGGGAATAGGGAATAGGGAATAGGGAATAGGGAGTAGGGAGTAGGGA
>NZ_CEYLVT010000392.1:0-3801 GCF_982860115.1 Moorena sp. | reverse complement strand
GCCTATTGCCTATTGCCTATTGCCTATTGCCTATTGCCTATTGCCTATTGCCCTTGCGCGTAGCGCTATAACTATTACATCTCAAGCAGCGCTATATCATTCTCTTTGTTGACCTGAATCAACTCAGCTACACCATCCCATAGAGCATAGCGTGCTTTGAGAGCATTCTCAGCAGAGTTGAAAGCTTGCTCCCACTTTACAGGATCATCACCACAAAGATTTTTTAAGAGTTTTTTCCCCATGGGAACATGTTGATCCTCATCCAGAAAATTATGCCTGTCTAGATAGAGACGCAAAGAATCCCAAGTAAATCCATAAAGACTATCTAAAGTAGCAATTACCTGTCTGAACATAGCAGGAATGATATCTTCTCGACCTAGTAGAAAAGCTGCAGCTACTTCATGG
Source organism: Moorena sp. (assembly GCF_982860115.1). Classification (NCBI taxonomy): domain Bacteria; kingdom Bacillati; phylum Cyanobacteriota; class Cyanophyceae; order Coleofasciculales; family Coleofasciculaceae; genus Moorena; species Moorena sp. The sequence goes on along the minus strand of NZ_CEYLVT010000392.1, from coordinate 3,396 downwards.
GTTGACTTAGTCGTAGTTTCCAACGTGAATTTTACAAACGTTTTGGTTAATTCAGGTATCGAAAGAGAGGCTAGACTTTGCTCAGATGGAATACCTTTTCTAAGAGAAGATATAAACGTTTTAATTGGATTAGTATCAGCTCCAATTTCTCCCATCGCCACCATATAGAGATCATAGTGACTGATGTAATTTCCTGGTGAGACTTCATCAGTCTCTTCAGCTAAAACAATCTCATTGACCATCCTGGCAGAATTAATATCTGTCGGTGGCACCCAAGGTACATCCAAGCAAGTAACTCGGTGTTGAAGAGTCTTAATCAGAGACATGAAATCCCAAACAGCAAACACGTGAGACTCCATAAATATCTGTAGAGATACCAAGTCATTTAACTGTTGGTAAAGGGGGTGATTTATCAGAGCCATACGGCTTGGTTTAAGTTGTTCTTCCAGCTGAGTGTAATAGTCGAAACTCTTATAATTTTGCATTTCGATAATTTTCATGATTGGTCTCCTTAATAACCTATAGAGTTGTTTAATTTGGTGAGGTACATTTTTTGAGGGAGCAGGGAGCAGGGAGCAGGGAACAGAGAAGATATAATAGCAAGGAAATTGCATCAATACAGGAAAAAAATTCTGTGTACCTCTCAGATAGGGATCCTCAATGAATTGTGATAATTTTATTTCCTACTCCCTACTCCCTACTCCCTACTCCCTACTCCCTACTCCCTTTGCTAGATAATACCAACATAGTTTCTGGCAAAATCCCTAGCAAATGTTGCCGATGTAGACAATTGCTTCAATTTCGATTCACTCAACTTATTGAAGAAACGGACATTGTCTACATCGGTGTCTTCAGACTTATGCAGCATATGCAACATCGAACAAGAGAATTCTTGAGCACGCCAAATATAGGGCAAACGAATTTCCGAGTAGCGTTTTAGGTAAGAAATATCCCGTTTTTCCTGGTAGTAACTTACCAATACTTCTCCCAGAACACCCGCATCCTGTACCGCCAGATTTAAACCTTTTCCACCGCAAGGTGTAATAATGTGACCCGCATCACCAGCTATCAATAACCGTTGGTACTGTAACGGTTCCATAACATAACTGCGCATGGATAAAATCCGCTTGTCAAAGATTTCCCCTTCTTTCAACGTCCATTCTTTTTTCGCCAGACGCTTTGCCAAGGTACTCCAGATGCGTTGATCAGGCCAATTTTTAAGCTCATCATCAAGTGAAACTTGTAAGTAATAACGAGAAATCTTGGCATTGCGCGGCATGTGAGCTCCAAAGCCATCATGATGCAAGCCATAGATGACATGTTTTGCAGAAGGTGGTGCGTAAGCTAAAATTGCCAGCCAGCCGTAGGGATGCTGTTTTGTGTAGATGTCTACCGCTCCGTCTGGAATTGATTGGCGCGAGATTCCATGATAGCCATCACACCCTGCTACAAAATCAGCATGAATCGTGATGGTGGTGTCACCATCTTTATCGTAACATTCAACAATGACGCCGTCATCGGTTTGAGTAATTTTTTTTCCTTCATGGCGTAACAATAACTTACCACCTGCATCCAGATATCTTTGAATCAGATCGTCATTGAGATCGCTTTGGGGATAAATGTAATGGACATCCCCATCAGCTAACTTTCCGTAATCAAAGACAACGCTGTAATCAGGGTAACGAAATTCACAGGTATCATGGGTATAGCCATTTTGGAAAATTGTATCCGCTAGACCATGTTTTTTGAGTAGGTCAACTGTCGTGCTTTCCAGCACACCTGCCCGCGCCTTCGTATATATTTCTTCGCGGTTGTATCTATCCGCAATGATACAATCAATGCCATTTTGTAGAAGGATATTACCAACTACAATCCCAGCTGGACCTGAACCTAAAATACAAACTGATGTTTTCAATGCTGTACTATTAGTCATGGTTTAAACTACCTCTTTAGTTATAATTGAATAAAAGGAAAGTAAATTTTATTAACAAACACCCTCTGTAAGCAGTCAGCAGTCAGTAGTCAGCAGTCAGCCGTGAGCTAGAAGCTCACGCTACGCGAACAGCTTAAAATAAACTTATTTGGCTGATAGCTGATAGCTAATAGCTGATAGCTGATAGCTGATAGCTGATAGCTGTTCGCGTAGCGTGTGCGTAGCACATAAGCTGATAGCTGATAGCTGATCAGCGTCTAATAGGTACCTGGAATCATTTTTGTAGTAATAGCAATACGATTCCAACCATTGATCGTGACAATAGCCATCAAAAGTTTAGCTATTTCGGTTTCTGAAAAATAGCGACTTACTTCTTCATAAACTGAATTCGGTACCTGATTCTCTGAAATCAGCGTCACTGCTTCAGTTAGCTCTAATACAGCTCGCTCTTCTGGGCTAAAAAATGGCGCTTCTTGCCAAGCATTTAGGAGATAAATTCGTTGTTCTGTTTCTCCATTACTTCTGGCTTCTTTTGTATGCATATCGATACAAAACGCACATTTATTAAGTTGAGAAGCACGGACTTTTATTAACTTAATTAGTGTTTTATTTAAGCCACTTTTATTCACATAATTTTCCAAGGAATTCATGGCTATATAAGCTGCTGGTTCAACTTTTTTTAGTTCCAATCTTGTTTCCATTTAAATACCTCAATTGGTAAAATTAAAAACTTGACTTTTTACGTTTGACGTGATCACCACGTTCCTACTGCTTTTTCAAGCTCAGCACGGGCATTGGCCAAAGATTGCTGACGGGCTTCTTTCCCTAAATCTAGTTTCTCGGCATGAATAAATGTGATATCTGTAATGCCAATGACACCAAATATAGCCCGTAAAAAAGGTTCCTGATAATCGTAATCAGCAATAGGGGTTCCTGGAGAGAAACTACCGCCACGAGCTGTAAAAATTAGCATTTTCTTTCCCTTAGGAACTAAGCCCCGATATTTACCAGTTTGGTCAAAGGTAAAGGTGCGATTAACTCGGACAATTTGATCGATGTAAGCTTTGAAGGTAGATGGAACATTTAAGTTGTACATGGGAATGCCAAAAACATAGCGATCGGCTGCTAGCAATTCATTCACCAAAGTATCTGATACTTTAATTGCCTCTACCAATTCAGGAGTACGTTTTTCGGGAGGACAAAATGCTGCAGCAATCCACTTTTCATCGACATGGGGAACAGGATTATGACCTAAATCTCGATAGCTGACGGTGTCGTCTGGATAGAAAGACTTCCAAGTTTGAATAAACCGATTAGACAATTGCCGAGAAATAGAGCGATCGCCACGGGGACTCGCATCAATGTGAAGAATATGGGTCATATTAAGTTGAAGGTTGTTTGCCTGAAGGTTGAAGGTTGAAGGTTGTTTGGTTGAAGGTTGTTTGGTTGAAGGTTGTTTGGTT
>NZ_CEYLVT010000391.1:0-3904 GCF_982860115.1 Moorena sp. | reverse complement strand
GAATGTTGAATGTTGAATGTTGAATGTTGAATGTTGAATGTTGAATGTTGAATGTAAAATTCTTAATTCTTAATTCTTAATTCTTAATTCTTAATTCTTAAATTCCGAGACTTCCCACATTCTCCTCTTTTCTTATTTCTTAACCAGCATCGGTGTATTTTCCGGAAGGATACCGATAAGAGGTTGTTCAGATATCGTTTTCCCCAAACGAGGGGTCAATAGTTCAGTCCAAGCTTCTTTAAGAGTCCTATCGTGGGGCTGTTGCCGCCTTAATTCAGCTAACTCACTTAACTGATCAAACCATATGTCATGCTTATCATAAGCTGCGATTCTCTCTTGAAGAGTTTTCGCGTCATTTAAATCCTGTTCTAGGTCTGGAGAGTGGGCAACTCGTTTAACTCGTCCTTTGAAATAGACGGTTGTTGGTTTATTGGATAATTCCCAAGCAGGGCAATTGATCTCTATATTCCAACGATAGGTTTGACCAACTTCCAAGGAATTTACTTTCTCAGGAAGCCGAATACCCACAATGCCAGGCTTATCTAGTAGCTTGAAAGATGTTCGGTAAATATCTTTTTTACCATATTTATCCTGCAAGGAAAATTCTAAGGACGGTTCATCCTCTGAGTTATAATCTTCATCTTTTGAGGTATAAGGTAGATATATCCAAAAGGTTGGATAATCATGAGTAACCTTTAAATATGAATAATCTAAGTTTGGCTCATCAAAACCTACTAAAGAAGTCAGTGTTGGAAGCTCTGCCTTGTATAGGCAAGGACCACGGGTTCCTGTCCCTTTGGCAGCATCAGGAGTACCATAGTCTGGGGGGTCGGGCTTGGTATACTCAATTGATTTTTGTAGTGGTTGGCTAACATTGATGGATTGATCAGCCTCTACTCGGGAGACCAAAAAACAGCTGATCCAGCCAACAACCATTAAATTAAAGGGAAATAGGTATTTAAGCCGAAATAATTTAGTTAACATGATCACACAAACTTCAGATCAACATCGACAGATGTTTACCTGATACATCGAATTGATGGATTCAGATTAACACCCCTGTATCTCACCACTATTTCCAGATAAAAATCAGGTCAAGTGGTGTAACTAGTCATTAGTAATTACTGATACCAAATTAGGGTTAAAAACCCCCTTTTTGTCCAGTATGTCCACACAAAATTTGTTCCTATAGCAGTGTAAAAGTTAAGACATAGTTCTGCTCCCTGCTCCGTTACCGTAGCCTGGCCAACGGCTTTAGTTCCTGCTCCTTTTAAAGCAAAATACTATCTCCCAAACTATACTTCTATTGCTATATCGCCCCGATTTATTATAGCATCAACTATTAGAATGCGTGTCTAAAGGGGGGTTATCAAAAGGTATTTTTGGTTATTGGTCATTTGTACTTATCAAGAGACTTAATGTAGATCACAAAAGACTAAGGACTAATGACTAAGCACTAATGATGAGTCAATTACTATGATCACTTTGTAAACGACAGTAAACAACTACACTGGCACTAGTAGCCACCAATGCTATAGTAGCGGGAATTAATGGCACCCAACCACCTGTTACTATCAGCAAAACCCAGCAACTTCCATATAAAAGCACCACAGTTCCAGTACCCAACAGGACGGCACGCAGCACGTTAAAGTTTCCAGCAACCATACCCCCCACCAAAGCCCAGCACCAAATCCAGAGCGCTTCACAAGGCTCAGAGCACCACCAAATCAACGGTCGATTATCCAGCACTGCACTGAGGATGTGACTGATCATGTGCGCCTGAATTTCTATGCCAGTCATGGTCTCAACAGACCACTGACCACCACTGTAGGGTGTGCGCCACATATCATCGTTAAAACTCGGGGCAATGGTACCAATCAGGACAATGCGATTCCTGACTAAGTCAGGATTGAACTGATCCGTGAGAACCTCTGCAAGGGAAACGGTCTCAGCAATTTGATCGGAAGCTCGATAATTCAGTAATAGTTGGTGACCATGGTAGTCCTCTAAATGGTGATATCCACCAGAATTATCTCCTAAGGTCTTAAAAACTGTAGTGCCAAGCTTTAAATACTTTTGTGTCACCTCCAACTGGATTCCTAGATCAGCCAAATAATGTGTTGCCAACTGGACATTAAATGAGTAGTAGCTCTGACAAGGAGATGGTGACCCTACAGCCAACAGATGGCGACGGATAATGCGATCGGGGTCGAGTAAAACATTATTAAAGCCTTGGCGAACCTCTGGGACTTCTGGAGGTGGGGAAACTCCTGGGTCACCGTATTGGCAGATGGCATACAAGTGATCACTAGTTTTCATCCGAGTCGCTAAATCCTGGTATTCCCCTCCCACAGCATTCTCCCGATAAATATCCAAACCAATAGCTCTCGGTTGATACTGCTCCAATTTTGCCAGCAGTTTTGCCAAGTAACGATCGGATAAGGAAGCGGCTCTTCTTTCTTCCTTAGGTTGAGACTGCACATCTTCTTCAGTGATTGTGACTAATAACAGTCGCTGATCTAGTCCTTCATTGGGTCGCAGCCGCATCAACTGGTCAAACCCTTGCAGTTCCCAGGGCTGGAATAGGCCAAGCGATCGCACTACCATTACCAAGCTAGTCACCACTATGCTAGATATCAGCACTGTCTGGACACTACGCCCCTTGGGTTTCCCTGAGACCGATGGTCTTTGTGATGGTATTTGTGATCGTGTTTCTGACTCTTGGCACAAATCTGCCCAAGCTGGGGGTTCTTGTCCTAGATTCTGGTAAATTACTGGCAACCAACTGGCGCAGGGAAACTGACGCTCCAACCCCTGCAATTGCTCCCGTGCTTCCCGGGCTGCCAGATATAAAGACTTACCATTAGCAAACCCCTTCAAAAAATACTTCAAAAAGTTTTGAGCGACCTGATCTGGCACCAACTCCCGCATTATAATCATTTGGGGAATTTGCAAATCATGGAGTTGCCTTGCCAATCCCAACCCATCACAAGAATTAAAAATTGCCAGTTTTAAGCCCTGTGCCACGGCTTTTTGGAAGGCATAGCGCAGCTCATCAATGGTTAAGCTATCGATGGGATTAATATAAATTCGACCCGTTTCCCCCTCTGTCTCACTATGTCCTGCGAAAAATATAATATCCCAAGGTTGATTCCATAACTGGTCATTGATTTCGTGATGTTTTGGCTCCACTAAAAAGACTGTTATTACATTAGGTAAATTCTCCAGCAGTTGTCGATCTTCGTTAATATTAATACCAGCACTATGACCTAAAATTGCTAAAATTCTAACCTTAGATTTCCCCCTAGGTGCAGGGAGTTGATCGGGTCGTTTAAACTGTGTTCCACTCAGAGCAACTTCAGCCTTGGGGTAACGCTCAAAAAAATCCCACAGATGCCAAGGTAGCTTTTGTAACTGGGTATTTTCCGTGCGAATCAGCACCCGAATCGCTTCTTCTGGGTTTAACTCTTCCCGTAATCGCTTATCAATGGGACGAAACTGTTCAGAATCGAGCCATCGTTTGAGTCTATTACCTAACTCATTCGCTGAATCCCGACATTCCTTGAGCCGTTGGCTAATGGAACCACCATAGATAACTTTTCCGGGCTGGATTCTCGCGGGTGAACCTAGGCTCCGATATTTTTGGAGCCAATGGTATTGTAAGTAAGTAGTGAGTTGTGAAGCTGCAGGCAAGTAACCTGTCATTTCGAGTGTTGGGCGTGACCCTTCTTCCCCAATTTCTAAACGTACCTGAAACCCCTGCTGCTGGGAATCACCATCTAGACTCAGGACAACTAACTTTCCCATTTTTGGTAATTAGTTATTAGGTATTAAGTATTCGTAATCGAGTAAGTATTCAGCTATCAGCTATCAGCTATCAGCTATCAGCTATCAGCTATCAGCT
>NZ_CEYLVT010000390.1:0-3944 GCF_982860115.1 Moorena sp. | reverse complement strand
AGAGCTAATTTGTAAAGTAAATCTTAAGAAGCCTGAAAACCTTGCTATGATTGTCTTTTTGGTATTAAATAGTTCAATTGTTCTAGTTTAGCCGAAGCCTTATCCTACAAGGATTACAGCGAGTTTACAAATCAGCTCTAAGGTGGGCAGTGGCTACCAAGGCGCAAAGCCCAGTTTGGTGAATCTGTCTGCGACCCTGCCCACCCTACAAGAACTGCTATTAGGTAATAGGGAACAGCGGATCTGGGAACAGGAAACAAAATTATCACAATTACTACACGGATTGCTATTAGCCTTTTAAGGCAAAATGCCAAATGCCAAATGCCATGGTCAAGAGTGGTTTAAGCGATGCATCGCTTCGTCTATCAATCCTATGTTTACATCTCAAATAAAAATGCTATAGCGTTTTTCCTAGCTATGAGGTACGCATAATTTTTGCCCTATTCCCTATTCCCTGTTCCCTATTCCCTGTTCCCTATTCCCTGTTCCCTATTCCCTGTTTCCTATTTCCTACCTATTTCGTGAGCGCTGCCCTATAACCCGTCGCCGAGTCTGAAACCACATAGAAATACCTGTAATTGCTAAGGTTAATAAACCAAAGGCATTGAGAAACGGATAAATCATTTGTAAGTTAATGGAACCAAATTTTCCTTTGTGCAGTTCCAAAAGCCAAATAAATTCACTACTTTTATCAGTAAGAGCTGCCACCTGAAATAAGGAACCTGTAATCACAGTCAACAACACTGGCAATATCATAATTGGGGCAAACCAAGCGTGCAATTGACGTAAACGGAATCTATTAATAGCCATAGTAATTATCAATTCTCAGGGCACTTTAAGTACAAATATCTGGGGTTTAGGGAGCAGGGAGCAGGGAGCAGGGAAGAGGCAATAGGCAATAGGCAATAGGCAATAGGCAATAGGGGAAAAATAATGTGTTGATAATAGCTATTAACAACGCTATATTATAGTATTCATAATAGTAAGATCAATTCTAGAGAGTAGCTAAATGAATTGTGATAATTTTTGATTCCATATTACCTACTCCCTACTCCCTACTCCCTACTCCCTACTCCCTACTCCCTTTGCTATAGTAATAGTATTAGAATAATGGTTGCCAAGTTTTGCCGCTATCTTTGGATTGTAAGATGCCATTCTGATCATTAGCAGCGTATAAGAATTCGGGATTAGACGGGGCGATCGCCATATACAAAAATAAGTCTCCTGTTTCTGCGCTTATGGCTTCCCAAGTCTTACCCCCATCGGTACTTTTAAAGAATCCTCCGGAATCTTCTGAAAGGATGTGAAATCCATAAATTACTGTTTTTTCTGCTTCGGATTTCAGAGCCAGACTAGCAACCAGTGACTCTTGAGAATTGGGGACTAAAATCCAGCTTTTTCCACCATCCCTAGTCTCAAATAATCCCAGAGTTGTAGCGGCAAACACGTGCTCAGGATTGCGGGGGTCAACTACTAAGTTATGGGGATTATCCTCCAGTCCATGAGCTGGTAATTGATTCCAGGTTTTGCCACCATCTTTTGAAACCAACAAGCCTTGTTTTCCAGAAACCGCCCATCCATAAATTACCTTGGGGTTAGCTGGTGCGATCGCTAACGTCAGAAAGTCTACCCCCAGCAGGGATTGGAGCTGCCATTGTTGCCCTTGATTGTAGCTAGTCAGAAAACCGAGCTTGCCTCCTGATGGTGGATGTAAGCTAGCATACAATCGTCCGCTATCCTTGGGATGAGCCACAAAGCTGGTGAAATTAGAACGAGTTTTGCCAACTTGCAGCCATTTCCCTGCTTCAGAACGCTGCAATAACCCATGATGGGTGGCTACGTAGAGGATTTCCGGATTCTCTGGACTAACAGCCATAGCGTGAATATTAGTCTTCTGCCACCACTTCTCAGGAGCATCACTAAGAATAATGTTGTTATTGGTGACATCATTGGTCACTCCTGTTATGGTTGACTGAGTGATATTAGTTTTAATTGTGGTGGGTTGACAACCCATCACCGTAATAGCGACAATACTGTAAATAAACCAATTTTTAACCATATCGTTTATCTCTACATTCATCTATACATCAATTGCTTGATTGAAGCGGGTACAAGTGGCCCTACCACCAGTAATCCTAAGATGAATTCTCCCAATCCCAGGGTTGGACTGGTAATTTCAGTTCTGGTAGTTAACGTTTTACTATCCACTGTTGCTGCTTCGGAAACTGTAGCGGTTGCCACAGGAAGAGTTATTGGTACTGATACCGATTCTAGACCAAGCTGGTTTGATGGTGATGGCGTAGTTGCCGCTTCTGGGGTTTGTTGAGGTATGGTTGTTGGTGAGAATTTTCGGTGTGGGGAAGCAAAGGTTTTTTAATGTATTATAGGTCTGGTTTATAACTCCATGATTTGGGAGTTGTGGCTCAGGAGTGGCGAGGTGCAATATCCTACAATATTAGTTAGACATCCGTTGTCTTTTTGTATCTATTAGTATACAAGCCATGATCGAAATCCGCCAGACCGAAGCGTATTCCAAGTGGTTCAGCGGCTTGCGCGATCGACAAGCAAGGGCACGTATTGATATTCGTATTCGTCGTTTGTCGATGGGCAATCCCGGTGATGTGAAACCAGTGGGAAGAGGAGTTTCGGAACTGCGTATTGACTATGGACCTGGCTACCGGGTGTATTTCGTGCAGTGTGGGAGTACCTTGATAATCCTCCTTGCAGGTGGTGACAAGCGCACCCAAGACCGGGATATCAAGACAGCCCTAGATATAGCACAACAGTTATAGGAAATCGTCATGACCAACATCCAAACCCATCCCTGGGATGTGGCAGAACATCTGGAGACCAAAGAAGATATGGCTGCCTATCTTGAAGCTGCTCTTGAAGATGGGGATCCTGCCTTGGTAGTGGCTGCTCTACGGGATATTGCTCGTTCCAAAGCAATGACACAAATTGCTCGCGAAACCGCTCTCGGCCATGAAAGTCTTGATCAGGTGTTGTCGATGGAAGGTAATCCAGACTTGGCCACTGTTCTCAAGGTAATACAGGCACTTGGTCTACGGTTGCGGGCTACTCCAATATGAAGTATTGCATTATAAGATGGGTGTACCCTGGATCAGGCAAGAGATAATAAGCATTGACCCTGCAGCTTGCTTATTTCCATGGAAACCACCACTCAAGATATGCGTTCGCTTCCATTGCCCCCTGGTAATGTCTGTTTACCCATTATCGGTGAAACGATCAGCTTTTTAACCGATCGAAATTTCCACAAAAAGCGGTTAGACAAGTATGGGCGCATCATCTACAAAACCCACATTTTTGGTAGCAGTAGAGTGGGCATCCTGCCCGCTCGCAAATATTGATAACAGGCAAGATGCCCGTTCCACCAAGATGCCCATAGCACCTATCGGGTCAAACCGTAAAAATGGGATGCACTCAACCGGGATTGATGATCGTGATATTTTTGGCATCATGGAAATAACTCCTTTTTAGGAGGGAGGAAAGCTGCGCTGGTCGTCGTGGTTAACAGTTATTACCAGCGCAGCTATTAGTTTCAGTCGTTACCTTCTATACTATACATAACTTTTCAAAAAAAAGCAAGGGTTAATTAATTTATTTTACATTTATTTACAAATAATAGTTTTAGCTATTGATGAACTAAATTATGTGTAATATTTATAGTATTTACTATTGGATATTTGTTTATATAGCAGGCAATAGTTAAGATTTAAAAAACGGTTTATAGGATAGAATAGCTAAGCTTGTTTTTATTGAAATTGGATAGTAATCAGTTATCACAAAAAACTCACACTCTATCTCCCAACTACCGACTTCCTGCTCCCTTTACTAAAGTAAATCGCCGAATGGATAAATGCTTTAAAATAGCTGGGGGGGCGACGAAACAGCCTGAAATGCTTGGTATGTAAAGTTTGTAGGAT
>NZ_CEYLVT010000389.1:0-3961 GCF_982860115.1 Moorena sp. | reverse complement strand
GCTTTCAGTTGTTGATTAGAGTCAGCTAGTTGGGCGGTGCGTTCTTCTACTTTTTTTTCTAGGGTGTGGGAATAGTCTTCTAATTGGCGATACAATAAGGAATTTTCTAAGGAAATTGCTGCTTGAGAAGTCAGCAGATTTAACACTTCTAATCGGTCTGGTGTAAAGGCTCCTGGAGTGAGATTATTTTCTAGATAAAGAATACCGACCAACTTGCACTGGTTTAAGATCGGACTACAGAGGACAGATTTGGGCTGATGGGTCTGTAGGTAAGGGTCGTTAGCAAAGTTAGACTCAGCACCGGCATCATTGAGAACTAAATTCTCACCAGTACGAGCCACATAGTTAATCAGGGCTTTGGGTAATTGGTCACTGGTGGCGACTGGGATTGACTGCAAGCGAGTCTGGTCAACTGCCTCAACATCTTTAGTGGCTTCTATGAACAGTTGATGATCTCGTTGTAAAATTAAACAACCAAACTGCGCTCCAGCATTCTCTACTACAATTTCCATCAACTTATTGAGCAACTGAGCTAGGACGATTTCCCCAGAAATAGCTTGAGATGCTTTGACTACTGTGTTTAAATCCAGTATCAGGTCTGACCTAGTGCTGTTGGTAGTAGTATTGCTAATGGTTTGGGTTAAAGACAAAGAAGACTGCTGAGTTCTGTTAACCAGTAAGTCGGGATACTTCTGTTCCAAATCTTCGACTTTACGTGTTGCCCCCCAAAGCTGATAGTTATAGTGAGCTTTATGGAGGTAAAGTTGAGCAATGTCTGATTTGCCTCGGCTTAACCAAAATTTAGCGGCTAATTCATTAGCTAGGGCTTGATTCTGGATAAACCCATGGTCGTCAGCGGATGCGATCGCTTGGTCATATAAGTCCATTGCCTCTAGCTGACCAGATAAACGAGCCATCTCTGCTGCTACCAGCAGATAGTTATGCTGGAAGTTCTCAGGACAGTTATCTGCCCAACGTTTCATTTGTTCTTGGTTGGTTAACAGCTGCTGCCAATAGTGCTTTTTATCAACCTCTGAAGCAGAGGGGTAGAGACTAGCTAAAGTCAGGGATTCGTAGAAATTTTTGATAGCCACCTGAAACTTATTAGTGAGCACACCAATACGTTTTTCGGCTTTTTCTGAATAATCAAGGGATTGACGTGGTTGGTCATACCAATAAAAAAGTATGGATTTGAGGATGTAATAGTGGCAAAGGGCATAGTCAGCATCATGAGAGTGGCAATTTTCTAGATACTGGGATTCGGTGAGGTCTTCGATATCAAAGGAAAATCTATCGCTAGTTTTTCCCAAAAGGTTGTACAGAGCAAGCTTTAACGCCAAAATTGAATCTTCTGATAAACAATGATTAGTTTTTTGAGCTAATCTTAAGTAATCAGGTAATTCCTCTATAATTTTTGATAAGTTTTTTCCCCAATAAAATGGATTCAATAATTTATAGATCACTATATAACCGAGAAATATAATGTTTCCCGAAGCTAAAGCGGTCTGTAGTCCCTCATCTAAAATTTGATCCGATTCTTTTAAGGGATTCACCCAAGGAAATACATTATTGCCAAATATATAACAAGTCTCAGCTACCTTATCTAATTGGTTAAATCTCTTACTCAAATTGAGACCAAGCAAACCTAATTGATAGCCTAATTGATAATCCCCTAACTCCGTACCGACCAACATTCCGTAAGCTAGAAACCCATAGGCTGATTCAGCCACCATCCCATATTGGCAAGACAGCTCGACAAGTTTACACGCTAACCACCAAAAATAGAATTGGTTTTCCTTGGTAGTATAACAAGGATTTAGCAGCAAATTCAATAACTTAATTATCCTCTGTTGAGTCAAGTCCTTCACCTCTGGTTCATGCAGGAGCACACTGATGGCTTGACCCTGAGTTTTGTGGTTAATTTGCTGTCTAGCACTTTCTAAGTAGACTGATATAGTCTGTAGCTGGTCTGGTTCTGGCCAATCTATTCCTAACAGACCGAGAGCTTGTTTACCAATTTCAATTGCCCTATACTCCTGGGATATCATGGTGTGGTGTCGAATGCTTAACCAATAAATATCTGCCTTGTCTACTACAGACTCTATTCGAGATAGGAGCAAGTTAATTAATCTGTCTGCCTCCTCGAAATTACTATCCAATTGCTCGGTCTCTACCAGTTGCTTATGCAAACCATAGGTAACAGAGTAGTGAGTTTCCCAAGCATTATCCTCAAGATACGCGATGCCTAGTTTAAAATAGTCTTTGGCTGCTCGATAAGCGATATTTTCCTTAGCTTTTTTTCCGGCTTCTAAGTTCAACTGAGCCAAATCCGTTTTTTCTGTGGGATCTGCAATCGCATCTTGAGCTACGTTAAGATGATTGACCAGTTCAAACACCCTTTCTTCGCGCTCCGTATCTGAGAGATTAGTGCGCAAAAGCCGTCCAATCCTCAGATGAACTTTCGTTTTATCCTCCTGATTGATTAACCCATAGGCCGCTTGTTGTACTCGGTCATGGAGAAATTTAAAATTGAGAATGACTAGTTGAGACTCGATGATTTCTTCATCACTAGTTTTCAGCTCAGATGTTGGTAACACGAATCCTTCTTGTATAGCACTCAGTAAATCCTTAAAGGTATCTGTTAAGGACTTTTCATCGACAATTGACAAAGTAGTGAGGTGAAAATAATTTCCTATACAAGCAGCTAGTTGCAACACCTTCTGGGTAGCAGCTGGTAGTTTTTTGAGCTTCCTGAGCATCAACTCTACCACATTATCAGTAATCCCTACCGCCTTAATTTCAGAAATATCCCACTGCCATCGAGCTTGATGTCCATCTTTAGGAGCCTTAAACCTTACTAGATTTTCCGCGTAAAGTGTTTGGAGAAACTGATTGACAAATAAAGGATTACCAGCGGTTTTATTCACCACCAATTTGGCTAATGGTATCACTGACTCTGGCTGAGTTTGTAAGGTATCAGCAATTAGTTGATTGATCTGGTTTTCTTGTAAAGGAGCTAAGGTAATTTGCTCAAAGGTAACGCCCAATTCCTCCAGCTTATCTAGGGTTAGCATCAACGGATGAGTGGCGTTGACCTCGTTATCCCGATAAGCACCAATTAACAATAAGTACTCGGTTTCTTCATTAGTCATGATTAGCTCAATCAACTTCAGTGTAGCGGTATCTGCCCACTGAAGATCATCAAGGAAAATGACTAGGGGATGCTCCTGAGCACAAAAGAGTTTGATAAAGTTCTGAAAAACTAAATTAAAGCGGTTTTGACTCTCAGTAGGGGGAAGAGTTGCTACGGCGGGCTGTTTGCCAATAATTAGTTCTACTTCAGGAATCACATCAATGATCACCTGTCCATTGGGATTGAGTACTGCTAGGAGTTTTTCTCGCCACTGGTTGAGTTGCTCTTCTGGTTCACTGAGCAGTTGTTGCACTAAACTAGAAAAGGCACTGACAATAGCAGAGTAGGGGATATTGCGCTGAAATTGGTCAAATTTTCCGGAAATAAAGTGTCCTCGTTGCCTAGTGATCGGTTTGTAAATTTCCCGTACCAGTGCTGATTTACCAATGCCAGAATAACCACTGACTAGCATCATTTCAGTTCGAGACCGGGGATTGCTTAAATTTTGGACTGGTTTGGAGCTGAAGTTAGATGTTCGATGTTCTTGGTTCTTGGTAGTGGCGATCGCAGCAACTCGCTCAAAGGCAGCTAGCAGCATCTGGACTTCTTGCTCTCTACCATAGAGTTTCTGGGGAATGTGAAAGGTTTCTGAAATGTCTTGAGTACCTAGGGGAAATGGTGGGATGTTGCCAGTGGTCTGTAACTGGTTCAAGCATTTTTCTAAATCTGCTTTGATGCCCCAAGCACTTTGATAACGCTCCTCAGCGGTTTTTGCCATTAATTTTAGGACAATATCTGACAACAGTTGAGGAATCTGTGGAGAGGTTA
>NZ_CEYLVT010000388.1:0-3843 GCF_982860115.1 Moorena sp. | reverse complement strand
TTGCCTATTGCCTCTTGCCTATTGCCTCTTGCCTATTGCCTATTGCCTATTGCCTCTTGCCTATTGCCTCTTGCCTATTGCCTATTGCCTATTGCCTATTGCCTATTGCCTCTTCCCTGCTCCCTGCTCCCTGCTCCCTGCTCCCTAAAACCCATATATTTGTACCTCACAAGTAGTATAATTGCTATATATGCTAAACAAATTGCACCAAACTCGTAGATTTAGCTCAACTTGGTTAGGGCTTTTAATTATTATCCTGTTGATGCTAGGAATAGTGTTTCGATTCGTAAATATTGACAAAAAAACCTACTGGATTGATGAAACCTTTACCTCGCTACGAATTTCTGGTTATCGATTGTCAGACATGATACCAGAAATTTCCAATGGGGATGCGATCGCTATTAAAGAATTACATAAGTATCAGCATACAAATCCAGAAAAAAAACTGCTTGGTACGATTAAGGGATTGGCCTTTGAAGAACCTCAACATCCCCCATTATATTACGTAATGGCGCGAGTTTGGTCGCAATTATTTGGTAATTCAGTAGCAGTGAAGAGAAGTTTTTCAGCTCTGATTAGCTTGCTGGTGTTTCCTGCTATCTATTGGTTATGTCAAGAATTATTCGAGTCGTCCTTGGTGGGATGGGTAGCTATGGCCTTAGTTGCCGTTTCTCCCTTTCAGGTCTTGTATGCCCAAGCCGCAAGACAGTATGGCTTATGGACAGTAACGATTTTGCTATCAAGTGCAGCACTGTTACGGGCAATACGGTTAACCAAACGAAGAAAAACGACTAATAAGATTAGAGATATCCTACACTTTATCTCTACCTGGGGAATTTACGCCCTCACGTTAGTGACAGGATTTTATACATTTTTATTTTCTATCTTAGTAGCCATCAGCCATGGCATCTATGTACTGCTAACAGAACGGTTCCGCTTCAGTAAAATTCTTGTTTACTATGGGCTATCATCGTTAATGGCTTTGATGGTATTTGTCCCTTGGTTACTAGTTTCTAACAGTAACCTTTCTAAGGTATCCAGCAAAACCAAATGGGCACTCCAAGAGGTTCCTTTATCATCATTAGCCCAAACCTGGCTGATTAATATTAATCGGAGTTTCTTTGATATCAACCAAGGCTTGAATTTCCCCAGTGTAGTGGTTTCTGTAATAATCTTAATCCTAGTGGGCTATGCCATATACTTTCTTTGTCGTCATAGTCCCAAACGAGTTAGTCTATTCATCGTGACATTAATTGGAGTTACCGCCGTAGCCCTAGTGCTACCGGATCTAATTTCTGGAGGTAAGCGTTCTAGTGTAACTCGCTATCTAATTCCCTGTTATCTTGGTATTCAGCTAGCAGTTGCTTACCTATTTACTAACAAAATAACTAACAAAATAACTAGCATTTTTCAGGGAGTATGGCAACAGAAGCTATGGCGACTCGGAATGATTTTACTACTGTCTGGTGGAATTCTATCCTGTGTGATCAGTTCTCAAGCGGAATTTTGGTGGAACAAGTATACTAGTGCTAACCATACCCAGGTAGCAGCAATTATTAACCAGGCTGACGAACCGCTATTGCTGACAAAAAGTCTGGAAGTGATATCCCTGTCTTACCTTCTCGACCCCAAAGTGAAGTTTTGCTGGTTAAGCCAGAAATCCGTAAAGATGCCTAATGGCGAAAAAAGCAAACAGTTAATCATCCCCGAAAATACCGATGAATTTAGTGATGTATTTTTATATAATCCATCTAGGGAGTTGCGACAAAAAATCGAGAAAAAATACAACTATAAATCAGAACTTATTGGCAAATGGAACCATAAAATTGAACCAACTTACGAAATTAAAACCTTTCTGTGGAAACTAGTAAAAGAATAAACCTAAGCTGATAGCTGATAGCTGATAGCTGATAGCTGATAGCTGACAGCTGAATCCTTACGTCTTGT
The DNA here is from genome assembly GCF_982860115.1 of Moorena sp. Classification (NCBI taxonomy): domain Bacteria; kingdom Bacillati; phylum Cyanobacteriota; class Cyanophyceae; order Coleofasciculales; family Coleofasciculaceae; genus Moorena; species Moorena sp. The sequence goes on along the minus strand of NZ_CEYLVT010000388.1, from coordinate 1,896 downwards.
TGATAATAACCCCTATAATCAAAGGAGCTTGATCATGGCAATGATTTGCCGTAAATACGGCTTACTCTACCTGATGGCACCGCGAACTGGTTGCACAGCAGTAGAAGATGTCCTGGAAAAAAAGCTAGAAGGCGAACTAGTCCCCGCCCAAGACATCCTAGACGCCAACGGAAAATTTTTGATGCACAGAAGACATCATTCTCTACGAGAGATGTTCAGACGCAATCTTTTGACAGAAAAAGAGGCAGCATCATATCTAAAATTTAGTTGTATTCGCAACCCTTTTGACAGTTTAGCTTCTGACTATGTAAAAAGAGCCTCAAAATACCAACACTTCATCGCTGACTCCACGTCATGGGTTCACCGTCTACCGGGTTATATAGAAGACATGGAATTTTGCAAAACCCATTCATTTAATGATTGGATTGAGAAACACTATGGCTCTATTTACGGAAATGGACTGAAACGAACCGTTAAATCCCTGGTTCGGAATACTAATCGAAACCGAGTTAAACAGTTTGTAGGTCTTCCCGCTGAACCTTACACGCTTTATGGAAGCTATACCAAAGGTATGGATAGTGTAATGCGTTTTGAAACCCTTCAGGATGATTTTGACAGAGTCCTGGATAAAGCTGGAGTGCCCTTCAAAGTGCAAATACCAGTGATCAACAAAACCGAAGAAAGAAAGAAAAACTATCGAGAGTACTATAATGAGCGATCGCAAAAAATTGTCCAGTACGTTTTTGACGAAGAAATAAAGCGCTATGGTTACGAATTTTGAACAAGCTAGTAGCGGTTAGGGCATGAGCTGTTACCCTTGAGCTGATCTCTAACCGCTTTGAGGCGATTAAGTATAAATTACTATGCCATCTGCTACGCTCAAATATGCCTATTTCCCCGGCTGTGTTGCTCAAGGAGCCTGTGGAGAACTATACCAATCTACGTCAGCCTTAACCCAAGCGCTAGGAATTGAACTGATTGAGTTGAAAAAAGCTGCTTGTTGTGGTTCTGGAACCTTCAAAGAAGATTCCCAACTCCTAGAAGACACTGTTAACGCTCGTAACATCGCCCTAGCTGAAAAGCTGAATCTACCCCTGTTAACCCATTGCAGCACCTGTCAGGGAGTAATTGGTCATGTAGATGAGCGTTTAAAGGAATTCCAAGAGACCGACACCGGTTATGTGGAAAAAGTGAATGGCTTGCTGAAAAAAGAAGGCTGTTCTCCTTACAAAGGCACTACAGAAGTCAAGCATTTACTGTGGGCATTGGTGGCAGATTACGGCATGGAAGCCCTAGCAGCACAAGTGAGTCGCAAGCTAACTGGACTCAAGTGTGCTGCATTCTATGGTTGTTATTTGCTACGAGCTCAGACATCCATCTCCTACGATGACCCAGTCAATCCAGAATCCATGGAAACTGTATTTCGCACCGTAGGAGCAACACCTGTATATTACCGAGGTCGTACTCAATGTTGTGGTTGGCCAATATCTAGTTATGCCACAGAACAATCCTTCAAGATGGCAGGGAGCCATATTCAGGAAGCCTTGGATGCTGGTGCGGATTGCATGGTTACCCCTTGTCCGTTGTGTCATCTTAATCTCGACTCCCGTCAACCGGAGGTAGAAAAGGTGATTGGGCGTCAGTTAAGGTTACCAGTATTGCATTTACCCCAGTTAGTTGCCCTAGCCCTAGGGGTTAGTCCAAAGCAACTGGGTTTAGAACGGCACGTGGTTTCGACCGCACCTGTACTAAAGAAGTTGGGGCATACTTGACTAGTTATAGGGCTACGCGCAAGGGCAACAGGCAAGAGGAACCCACCCCTAACCCCTCCCAGGAGGGGAAGGCAAAAGTTTACTACAAGTGCGGCTTGTTCCTGCTAGGAGCCTCTAGCAATTA
>NZ_CEYLVT010000387.1:0-4021 GCF_982860115.1 Moorena sp. | reverse complement strand
CGCTTGGGATCAAGACAATGATGATTGAAGAGCGATGCAGCTTCGGAACAGGGGGAAACCCCCTGTTCCGAAGCTGCATCGCTTTCTTATCCCCCACCCCCTACACCCCACCCCCTACACCCCACACCTCACGTCTTTGTTAAAAACCTACCCTTATGAGGGGTTTAGGGGTGGGTTCCGATTCCCGATTCCCGATTCCCGATTCCCGACTCCCGATTCTTTATACCTCTTTCAAATTCTGTGACCCTATAGACAAAGATTGCGGTGATTGCTCCGGAAAAATTTAATTATTATTTACAAAAAATCTGAATAGCAAGACCAGCCTATGGCTTCTGGTAGGTATGGATGATTTTGACAAGCCATAGTCTATGGTCAGCAACGTTAACTGTTGCAGGATTTACCAATTTTCCTCCGGTGCGCTTGACCCGTAATTAAATTACGGGTCAAGCGCACCGCTAAATCCCCCAAACTTAGGGGACTTTTTGAGTAGTACCCTCACTTAATTGACCCTGATCATTTTACTTTTTTGTTTATTGTACTAATTTTTAATAAATAAAAATAAAAAAATAATTATTTAAATATTAAATTGCATAAATAAGATTTAAATTGCTTTAGTTAATGGTTTAAATTTATAAAAGTCGATTTAAACTACCTTAAAGGCTATATCCATAAAAAAGACCATTTATTTTATGGTGCAGTTCGTGAATAATGCAATAAGCACCGAAAGCCAACCAATGTATCGCTGGCTTTAGGGTCAACGCCGAAGCGGTGCGACCCCGGTCGGGTTCTCCAACAAGCGATGCAGCGCCGACCTGCGGGGGTTTCCCCCATGAGCGACTGCATCAAGACAGGGTGAACGCGCACCAAGATATCAGTGCCTGAGGTGCGACCCGTGATGGGGAGCAATCCCTGGCCATCACGGAAAGCGCACCTAAGATAAATCCAGCAGAATTTCAGCCATTATCCTTTCGGCTGGCTTAGGGGCAAAGACAAAAGAAGAATTTTTACGGAAACAGGAGATTAAAGGTGAAACTTTCAGTTTATGGAAAAGGTGGTATCGGTAAATCCACAACTAGCTGTAATATCTCAGTTGCCCTAGCTAAGCGGGGTCGGAAGGTGCTGCAAATTGGCTGTGACCCAAAGCATGACAGCACATTTACTCTGACTGGTTTTCTGATCCCTACCATTATTGATACCCTTCAGGAAAAGGATTACCACTACGAAGATGTCTGGCCTGAAGATGTGATTTACAAAGGTTATGGTGGTGTTCATTGCGTAGAAGCTGGTGGTCCTCCGGCTGGTGCGGGTTGCGGTGGCTATGTAGTTGGTGAAACTGTCAAGCTGCTCAAGGAACTGAATGCTTTTGATGAGTACGATGTGATTCTGTTTGACGTTCTGGGTGATGTAGTCTGTGGTGGTTTTGCTGCTCCCCTGAACTATTCCAACTATTGCATGATTGTCACCGATAACGGTTTCGATGCGTTGTTCGCTGCTAACCGCATTGCTGCTTCTGTTCGTGAAAAAGCTCGCACTCACCCCCTGCGTCTGGCTGGTCTGATTGGCAACCGCACCTCTAAGCGCGACTTAATCGATAAGTATATCGAAGCTGTGCCGATGCCAGTGCTGGAAATTTTGCCACTAATTGAAGACATTCGTGTCTCTCGGGTTAAGGGCAAAACGATTTTTGAAATGGCAGAAACTGACCCTAGCCTGGAACCGGTTTGTCAGTACTATCTCAACATTGCTGACCAAATTCTGGCACAGCCTGAGGGGGTTGTACCTCAAGATGCACCAGACCGGGAGTTGTTCTCTTTGCTGTCTGACTTCTACCTAAATCCTCAAACCCCAGCAGTGACTGAGGAAGAAGAATTAGACCTGATGATGGTGTAACCAAAGGTTAGGAGGTTAGGAGGTTGAAGGTTGTTCGCGTAGCGTGGCCAAAGGCCAAGGTTAGGTTGAAGGTTAGGAGGTTGAAGGTTGTTCGCGTAGCGTGGCCAAAGGCCAAGGTTAGGAGGTTGAAAGAAAGGTTGTTCGCGTAGCGTGGCCGAAAGGCCAAGGTTGAAAGAAAGGTTGTTCGCGTAGCGTGGCCGAAAGGCCAAGGTTGAAAGAAAGGTTGAATGTTAGGAGGTTGAAAGAAAGGTTGAATGTTAGGAGGTTGAATGTTGAAAGTTATAAGAGTCAACAGAAAACCTTAAGCCCTTCAAACCTTCAAGCCTGAACCCTTAACCCTTAACCCTTCAACCTTTAAAACCTTGGCCTTTCGGCCACGCTACGCGAACAACCTTTAAAACCTTAAACCTTTAAACATTCAACATTCAACCTTGGCCTTTGGGCCACGCTACGCGAACAACCCTTAAAACATTCAACCCTTAAAACATTCAACATTCAACATTCAACCTTGGCCTTTGGGCCACGCTACGCGAACAACATTCAACATTCAACCTTGGCCTTTGGGCCACGCTACGCGAACAACCTTAAAACCTTAAAACCTTAAACCTTTAAACCCTTAAAACCTTAAACCCTTAAAAATTTAGAGAGAGACCAGGAGAGGAGAATTTTAAATGACTGTTGCTGAAACCCCTCAAGCCCTAGATTTTGAGTGCGAAACTGGGAATTACCATACCTTTTGCCCGATTAGCTGCGTCGCATGGCTTTACCAAAAGATTGAAGATAGCTTCTTTTTGGTGATTGGTACTAAGACTTGTGGCTATTTCCTCCAAAATGCGATGGGGGTGATGATTTTTGCTGAGCCACGCTATGCGATGGCGGAGTTGGAAGAAGGGGATATTTCCGCTAAGCTCAATGATTACGAGGAACTGAAGCGGTTGTGTTTGCAGATTAAACGCGATCGCAATCCTAGTGTGATTGTCTGGATTGGTACCTGCACTACCGAAATTATCAAGATGGATTTGGAAGGCTTGGCTCCCAAGCTGGAATCTGAGATTGGGATTCCGATTGTGGTGGCTCGTGCTAATGGCTTAGACTATGCTTTCACCCAGGGTGAAGATACTGTATTGGCCGCTATGGCTCACAAGTGTCCAAAGGAAGCACCCCAGGTGGAAGAGGAGAAACAAGAGCGGAATGCGATCGCAAAACTCCTCAACTTTGGACGCCAGAAAGAAGAGGTGGCTGCGGAAGAGTCAGACTATGCGGATCATCCACCCCTAGTGTTGTTTGGCTCCCTACCTGACCCGGTTGTGACTAACCTCACCCTAGAGTTGAAGAAGCAGGGGATTAAGGTGTCTGGTTGGTTGCCTGCTAAGCGTTACACGGAATTGCCAGTAATTGAAGAAGGTTACTATGTTGCTGGGGTGAATCCTTTCCTCAGTCGTACTGCTACTACTCTGATGCGCCGCCGCAAGTGTAAGTTAATTGGCGCACCTTTCCCCATTGGTCCGGATGGCACTCGGGCTTGGATAGAGAAAATGTGTTCTGTGTTTGGTATTGAACCAAAAGGCTTGGCAGAACGGGAAGCTAAAATTTGGGAAAGCTTGGAGGATTATATCCAGCTGTTGCGTGGTAAGTCTGTATTTTTCATGGGGGATAACTTGCTGGAAGTTTCCTTAGCTCGTTTCCTCGTTCGTTGCGGGATGACTTGCCATGAAATCGGTATCCCTTACATGGATAAGCGTTATCAGAAGGCTGAGTTAGCTCTGTTAGAACAGACTTGCCACGAAATGGGTGTACCAACTCCTAAGATTATCGAGAAGCCAGACAATTACAACCAGATTCAGCGGATTTATGAGTTGGAGCCGGATTTGGTGATTACCGGTATGGCTCATGCTAATCCTTTGGAAGCACGGGGGATTAATACTAAGTGGTCTGTTGAGTTTACCTTTGCTCAAATGCACGGCTTTACTAATGCCCGAGATATTCTGGAATTGGCAACTCGTCCGTTACGTCGCAATAACAGTCTCAAGGATTTGGGTTGGGATAAGTTAGTGAAAGAAGAGGCTAAAGTTTAGCGATTGTTAAGGGAGTAGGGAGTAGGGAGTAGGGAGTAGGGAAGAGGTTTTTTTTA
>NZ_CEYLVT010000386.1:0-4023 GCF_982860115.1 Moorena sp. | reverse complement strand
GCGTAATCCGGTCTAACGACCTGGTCGCCTATGAAGATTTAAGAGTCAAAAATCTGGTCAAAAACCATTGTTTAGCTAAGTCTATTAACGATGCTGGTTGGTATCAATTTAGAAAATGGTTAGAGCATTTTGGGCATAAGTTTGGTAGGGTCACCGTTGCGGTAAATCCTGCCTATACAAGCCAAAACTGTTCTGAATGCGGCGAGGTAGTAAAAAAGTCACTATCAACCAGAACCCACGTCTGCGAATGTGGCTGTGAACTAGACCGTGACCACAACGCCGCGATCAATATTTTAAAGAGAGCCTTGGGTACGGTGGGGCACACCGGAACCTGGATCATAGATCCCAACGCTTCGGGAGATCTGACCTCTACTGTTCTTGGTTCCGGCCAGGTTCAGCAAGTCGGGTCGTTGAGCGAAGAATCCCCGCGTCTTTAGACCGGGGAGTGTCAAGACAGTCATGTGGTGGGGCCAGTCTAGAGGGAACGTCAGTAGGGTGGGCTGCATGTCGATGATAACTGTACTTTTGGTGAAACGATCATGACGCAGCCCACTCTACCCAACTGATAGCTCATAGCTGACAGCTGACAGCTGACAGCTGATAGCTAAATCTGCCGACGAAACGCTCTAATCGCTTCTCCCGCATCGGTTTCCGCCATCAAAACACAGTGTGTAAACCAATCAAGATCTAGTTCACTCAGTCCGGGTAGCAAGCTACGCTCGATTGGGAAATAACTACCATCAGTAAGATGATAAAGCTTTAGTAATCCATCTTCCCAAAACCAAACCTCAGGAACACCTAAAGCTTGATAGCGTTCTAACTTACTGATGCCACCACTACTAAACACCACTTCAATGGATAAATCGGGAATCGGTTTAACACTACCGATGCAATAAGACTCATCAGCTTGGGCAGAGGCGACTCCTTCTTTTTCCTGAGTCATGGAGCGAGTTGGCTGAAAGAAAATACCCTTTTCCGTCAGAAATGTTGTGATTAAGTAACCGATGATACTGGCAAAAATTTCATGTTCTCGTCCTGGCATCAGAATCTCGATTATTCCATCATAGTAAAACAGCCGTACTCCAGGAGAACCATCAAAGCCCTTCTGGATGAACTTAAACTGTTCCCAGGTGCCATCATGAACAATGCGTTGATCGGTGGTTTGGTCGAGTAGTGGGGGCATCGCTCTCACCTCGGGCTATCCTTAGCGGCCATTGTGACATAGTCAGTCAGTAGGGTGGGCTGCATGTCGATGATAACTGTACAAATAGTGAAACTAGGATTATTTGCACACCCTACACCTACTGTTGACAGAATCAGGTATTCTATGGGCTACTGTGCTAGAAAAAATAATACATAGAGTCAAACAAGTCATCAGAAACTTGTCACCATCATGAACTATTCCCATATCAGAATTCTTACTAATCTTCTGACATCTCTGATAGTTGCTATTTGGATTAGTGCGATCGCTATTTTCTCGATCCAAAATATCACGGAAGTATCCGTGAAGTTTTTAGTCTTCGAGTCAATTGATCTGCCAATCGGTGTTGTCTTGGCTATTAGCGTTGGTATTGGTCTTCTTGGGGGAGCGATCGCACCTCTAGTGTGGCAGCTTTTGGGACAATCCTTGAAATTCCGAGATTCTGAGGATGACTTATACTACGATGACTAGACTTGGGCAATCTACTCGTAGTCCATCCGGTCATAAAGTCTATCGTCATATTGATGAGACATAAACTCAGAGCGCCGTCTAGCTGGTAGGGAAGGAGGAACACCAGAGTAGGGGTGTTGGACCACGTAAGTTGTACGAGGAGGACGCTGTGGTCGTGAGAGCAAGGCTAACCCCCCAATCACAACGGCACCACCACCAATGGTTACGGCCATACCGCCAAGTCCCCAAAGTATCCCTGACATCAGGGTATTTGCCGTCTCATTATTAGTTTTACGATTAGGGATTAGTTGCTCAGGAGCCCTGATCACACTGGCATCAACCTGAGCAGTTAGATTGTCTAGCAGTAACTGCTGATTGTGAAGTTGGGCTTTGAGCTGTTCAGTTTCAGCTCGTTGTTGCTCAACCATAGTTTTGAGCTGCTCAGTGTCCCGCCGCTGCTGTTCAACATTGAGCATATTATTTAAATTATTATTTAAGTTCGGCGAAGCTAGAGCCTGATTTGGCGGTTGATCTGTGTAAGGAGAATTATAGGGATTGTTAGGGGAAATTTGGAAGGGTTGGGAAGAGGGAAGGTTATTCGCCACCATATTGCCTCCTCCTTTGAGGAGAAACAATGCTGCCATACCGGCAAAGGCAGCCCCCGTCAGGAATGCCATACCATCACTCATTAATATTGCCTCTCAACTGGAACCGAATTACAACGAATGGCCACTACTGCTAAGGTCGCATATTTTTTAGCTTACGGCAAAAGAAGCCCCTGACATTTTAACGCGCAGCATAAGTGTGGGATGAATTTTGCACAGGGTATGCATGGAATTTCTATAATAGACTTCGCGGCAGTTGTCGGGAACAGGGAACAGGGAACAGGGAACAGTGGACAAGAATTGACGCAAAGCGATGCAGCGCGGTCTTGGGGAGGCAGCGCGGTCTTGGGGAGGCAGCGCCTTCATGCGGGGGTTCCCCCCGGAGACGAAACCTTAGACAGTTGAGCCTTTATGGTTGGTAGGCTATGCAGAAAAGGGGTAAAACTTATTGATTAAGGCTCAACTGTCTTACGGTAACTTGGCCTTTGGCCACGCTTCGCGAACAAACCATGAGCGACTGCCGTGGTTTCCCCCACTCGCGCTTTGCATCAAGAGAGGGCAGTCCGTTCTTAAAGCCCAGCGCCTCCTAAGCAATAGCCGGATTGGCGCTTGTTGCCTAAACTGAACCTGAAAGGTCAGTTTAGGAGCTGTCACTTAATTTCACCAACGTTGGGCAATAAGCCCTGTGCCCATAGTTTTGGGGAATTTTGGTGTTTCAATGGCAACCATACCCTAAATTGATCTAGACGGTTGACCCATTCCCCCACCACGAGAACGCAGGTGGGGGTCTGAGAACTGCCTATTGTGGTATAATTGGTTTAGCTTGAGCGGTACGGTAAAGGACAGAACAAGATTCTGAGCATCCTAGAGGCACGACCTCTCAACGCCAGGGAAAACAAACCTGTAAATCCTGTGTAGTCGGTTTATATACGTCAGACTCTAGGTAAAATTTTCTAATACAAGCCCCATAGCGGAAGCGATGCAGCGCGGTCTTGGGGGAAACCCCCATGAGCGACTGCATCAAGACAACGACTTGGGGGAGAAGTCCAGCAAAAGTCCTGGCTTTTCGGCGCGAATGCCGCCTGTCGCGAGGGATAAACCCTTGTAATCAAGACGGACACCCCCACCTCCCGTAGCAGTTGGGGGGAGCATTCATAACTAGATTGGGGCCAATGTCTACCCTAGCTCATTTTGAAAATTTTGCGATTTCTTGATGAACTTTCCCTAATTACTATGGATAATGGTGTGGAAAAATCGTTTCAGCCCCCTAGGGTAACCTGAAGATAGTCTTACCCAGTAAGGAATTGAGTGACATGAGGGGTAAAACCCTTTAGCCGATTATCAATGGTTTCATAGCATCTTCGATATATGTTAAGAGCAAGTTATCAAACCTTGACATTTGAGTAGGGAATCGGGAATCGGGAGTCGGGAATCGGGAATCGGGAGTCGGGAATCGGGAATCGGGAGTCGGGAGTCGGGAGTCGGGAGCGGTGCGACCTGTAGCGAATTTAATTCGCCACGGGTCGCACCTGTAGAATGGGCATCAGGCGTGGAACTGGCATCAGGCGTGGAATGGGCATCAGGCGTGGAACTGGCATCAGGCGTGGAATGGGCATCAGGCGTGGAACTGGCATCTTGTGTAGAACTGGCATCTTGCCAGTTTCAATATATTTTCGGGCGGGCAGGATGCCCACTCTACGAATATTCATTCAAACCCACATTCCGCAGGTTCGTCCTCAATTTGAATAATTTTCTCTTTGCTTACAA
>NZ_CEYLVT010000385.1:0-4058 GCF_982860115.1 Moorena sp. | reverse complement strand
AACCCTCACCAATATTGGTAAAGTCTATGATGACTTAGGAGAGAAACAGCAGGCATTAGACTACTACCAGCAGGCTTTGCCCTTACTACGGGCGGTGGGCGATCGCAAAGGGGAAGCAGTAACCCTCACCAATATTGGTAAAGTCTATGATGACTTAGGAGAGAAACAGCAGGCATTAGACTACTACCAGCAGGCTTTACCCTTATCCCGGGCGGTGGGCGATCGCAAAAGGGAAGCAGGAATCCTCGACAAGATTGGTGGTGTCTATGATGACTTAGGAGAGAAACAGCAGGCATTAGACTACTACCAGCAGGCTTTACCCTTATCAAAGGCAGTGGGCGATCGCACACAGGAAGCAAGAACCCTCACCAATATTGGTATTGTCTATTCTGACTTAGGAGAAAAACAGCAGGCATTAGACTACTACCAGCAGGCTTTACCCTTATCACGGGCGGTGGGCGATCGCACACAGGAAGCAGGAATCCTCCACAATATTGGTAAAGTCTATCATGACTTAGGAGAAAAACAGCAGGCATTAGACTACTACCAGCAAGCTTTACCCTTACTACGGGCGGTGGGCGATCGCAAAAGGGAAGCAGGAACCCTCAACAATATTGGTGGTGTCTATTCTGACTTAGGAGAGAAACAGCAGGCATTAGACTACTACCAGCAGGCTTTACCCTTACGCCGGAAGGTGGGCGATCGCAAAGGGGAAGCAGTAACCCTCAACAATATTGGTCTTGTCTATGATGACTTGGGAAATAAACAGGATGACTTGGGAAAGAAACAGCAGGCATTAGACTACTACCAGCAGGCTTTAACCTTATCCAAGGCGGTACGTGATCGCAGACAAGAAGCAGTAACCCTCCACAATATTGGTGTTGTGGAGGGTTACTTAGGAGAGAAACAACAGGCATTAGACTACTACCAGCAGGCTTTAACCTTATCCCGGGCGGTGGGCAATCGCACACAGGAAGCAGTAACCCTGAGCGATATCGCTTATGTGGAAATAAGTCGAGGCAACCTGCAAGGAGCATTAACTCCTATGGAAAACTCTATTAGGATTATCGAAGATTTACGAACCAAAGCATCCGTCAGTCCTGAACTCCGTCAAAGTTACTTCTCTACCCAACAAGATTATTATCAAATCTACATTGATTTATTGATGGCACTCCATCAACAAAACCCCTCCCAGGGCTACGATCAACAAGCCTTTAACATTAGTGAACGTTCCCGGGCTCGAACCTTATTAGAATTACTCACGGAAGCCAATGCCAATATTAAAGAAGGCGTAGACCCCCAATTATTAGCGGAAGAAAAACGCTTACAAGGTAAACTTGATGCGATTGAAAAACAACGCCTAGACATCTATAACAATCCTAATAGCACTTCTGAACAAAAAATAGGTATCGTTCAACAACACCAAACTCTCTTAAAAGAGTATCAAGACTTCCAAACTGACCTCCGCAAAAAAAGCCCAAAATATACCGATTTAAAATATCCCCAACCCATAACCTTAGAACAAGTTCAACAGCAAATTTTAGATCAGGATACGGTTTTATTTCAGTATTCTCTAGGGCAAGAAAGAAGTTATCTCTGGGTCGTTACCAAACAGGAAATGACCAGTTATGAACTTGCCTCCCAGAAAGACATAGAAAAGTGTGCAAAAAACCTACTGCGGGCTATCAAGCAAGGGAATCCAAAGATTTTGGCTAAAGCAGTTCCTTTACTCAGTAAAGTTATTCTTGATCCTGTTAAGGATAAATTAACAAAAAAGCGCATTTTAGTTGTGGCTGATGGGGTATTACAATACATTCCCTTTGCTGCCCTTTCCCCCTCGGAAAATCAACAACCCCTAATTACGAACTACGACATTATCAACTTACCCTCTAGTTCTAGTTTAGCCACGATTCGCCATCAAACTAAAGCCAGAACATCTGCCCTAAAAGCTTTAGCGGTCTTAGCGGATCCTGTATTTAGTGCCGATGACAAACGGGTAAACAATGGCAAAACTACTGTTTCTCAACCACAACCGTCGGATTTGCGATCACTTGCCCTTAAGCGTTCAGTGAAAAACCTAAGAGATGGTAAATTTGAGTCCCTACCTGGCACCCGCCAAGAAGCTGAAGCTATCCTAAAGCTTGTCCCAGAAGACACTCAAAAAACCTCGGCTTTCGACTTCGATGCTAATCTTACTGCTGCCACTAACCCTGAACTGAGCCAATATCGCATCGTCCATCTGGCTACCCATGGCATCCTCAATACTGAGTCCCCAGAATTATCAGGAATTGTACTATCCTTGGTGGATGAAACGGGAAATTTCACCAATGGTTTCCTGCGCCTCCATGAAATTTTCAACCTCAAGCTTCCGGCAGAGATAGTGGTGTTAAGTGCTTGCCAAACGGGAGTGGCTAAGGACATCAAGGGAGAAGGGCTAGTAGGACTAACCCGAGGATTTATGTATGCGGGTTCCCCTCGGGTATTAGTCAGTTTATGGAAAGTTGATGATGAAGCCACAGCAGAAATTATGACTCGATTCTATCGGTTGATGTTAAAGAAGAAATTATCACCAGCAGAGGCATTGAGAAAGGCACAGTTAGAGATGCAAGAGCACACTAAGTGGAGCTCTCCTTATTATTGGGCTGCTTTTGTTCTTCAGGGAGAGTGGAATTAGGGGGTAGTTGGCAAGTCAGAAGTTAGAAGTCAGAAGTAAGCTTAGACTTACGTTTCAGAGTTTAGGAATGTTCTCACCTTAATCCACGCCGAAGAGTTTACCCTATGTTCCCACTGAAGCGGAGATTCGACGCTATTATGAAGCGGTTTGGAAAGCACGGAATATACAGGATATGGTGATTATCAAGTTAGAGGATGTGGATTTTGAACGATGTCAAATACGGATTAATCCTGGCAAGGGAGGTAAAGATAGAATTGTTCCATGTCTAGTTTCTTTTAAAGAGGTGTTGGCGATGCATGTTGACCGAATGGTTCAACAAAAAGCGACCTACTTGTTTGAGTCGTCTTGGAAGCGTAAGTATAGTGACCGGGGCATTAGGAAGATTTTAGCAAAGTATGCCGAGGAGGCGGGACTCAGTAAGTCCATTTCACCCCATTAGTGATTGAAGTTCCCCCAAAGTTTGAACTACTCGAAACCTCAATCCCAAGCTCTGTGGCGTTCCTAGGCTTGCCGATACTTATTGCTACTGGGTACAGTCTTCTTGAGAATGCTCACAACGTTGAACTGAACGGAGTTTAAGCGATTTGGTTCTCAAATAAAAATGCGACCAGTGCCTATAGTTGGATTATATTCCAATTGCAGAGATACTTCAAGAACCAACATGGGTACACAATTTTTCGGCTCAATCACTATATCCCTTATGGGGAGAGCCTTTAACTAGTATAGTAGTACAAATGAACGGGGGAACTTCAGTCAGTGATGCCCTAATCCAACCCTATTCAGGGCATTCTTTTCTACAGTCATTGGAAGTGTAGTCAAGACTGAGTATAGGGTTCGCTCAAGCGTCTTTATAATCTTGTGATGGTGAAGTGCCTTGTTGGGGGATTATCGGTATTTCAGTTCGCCTATCTAAGCAACAATTTTTCGCAATAGTTTTTGGGATGCAGTTGCCTGTGATGGTAAGTAGTTTCCTGGTCGGAATTCAGATAGCGGAACAGGTTTTTTAACTTGGCATTTTGATGGTTAGTTTTACACACTTTGACCCTATGTGATTAACCAGATATATTCTCCTCGCGATCGCACTTATTTGAGTTGATCAAATTCCTTCTCACTAATCCCTAACTGCTTGAGTATTTCTCGAAATAACCAACCTCCAATCTCAGCATTACCATGAACAGGAATAGTGGTTGACCGTCCATCCGGATGCTTCCAACGGGCATGACTTCCTTTTTGACGAACTTTCTGAAAGCCTAATTGTTTAGCCACTTTTTCTAAGGTTTTAGCTTTAGCTGGCATGAAAAACAGTTACCTCGACATCATCAGGTAAATTTTTGCCTTCTTCGAGGTATTCTTCTTGAATCATCTCAAAAACAGGATTTAATTC
>NZ_CEYLVT010000384.1:0-4128 GCF_982860115.1 Moorena sp. | reverse complement strand
TTGCCTATTGCCTATTGCCTATTGCCTATTGCCTATTGCCTATTGCCTGTTGCCTTTGCGATATACCTTTAATCAATAGGAATAAAACCCGCTTCTTCTAGCAGTTTTTTGCCCTCATCAGTCCGCAGCAAATCGATGTAAGCTTCTCCGGCTTTTTGTTCTGCTTTCCCATTTTTTTTGACAATCACAAATAATGGACGAGTAATTGGATAGATACCATTTTTAAAGGCAACACTATTGACCTGGTTGCGGTTTTGCTGATTACATTGATATGGGGGAATAAAAGGCTCCTGATAAGGCGCAATAAACCTATGATTGTTTTTTCCTTTAAGAGGCAGAGGCTTAATGGTACATTGGGGGACAATATCTGCAGCAGAAGCGTAGTAAATCCCTCCAGAATCCTTAGCCACTTTTCGGATTGCTTCCTTTGTATTGTAGGTAAAATCGACAGTTTTGCCAAATTCTTCTCCGTCTAAAATAGTTCCTACAAAATAGTTCACTGTACCCCCAGCTTCTTTTTTCCTAGAATAAGGAGTTATAGACAAGTTCGGACCACCAACCTCACTCCAGTTGGTAATTTTACCTGTATAAATATCCTTAAGCTGACTAATTGTTAAACCCGGAACGTCTAAGTTAGGATGAACCGCTACAGCAATACCATTAATGGCGACGGGTATTGCTCTGATAATAAACCCGTTTTGTCTGGCCTGTAAACTTTCTTTATCTGTGATTATCCGAGAGGATTGAGCAAAATCTAACTGCCCGTTTAATAACATTTTTATTCCAGGATCAGACCCCGGTGATTCAGTTTCATGTTCAGTGTATTTCAATTTGAATTTTGGGTGCATCCTTTGAATCCGTTGGTCTACCTCTCTGCGAATTCTTGCCCAAGTTGTGCTACCGCCATACCGCCATTCTTTTTGAGTAGGAAGGCCGGATAGATAAGCGAGACATTTTTTAGGGAACAGTCTTTTCCAGATTTGTTGTCGTAACTCTAAGAAATAAATTTATTTTTCAGGGCAAGACTGTGGAATCAAGCTCAAACTTACTATGACTACTCCCCCAATTAGTAAGCCAGGGAGTAATTTCAACATCCGAGGTGGTAGCTTCATCATTGAATTTCCGAGTTCATTCCATGTAAACGGTGTGTCTAATGCTGATTCTCTGATACACAGTGTTGGCAGCCACGTCGCATTGGGAAAACGTTTATTAAAATGCTCCAGACGTTTTCTGGCAATGTGGACAGAGGTAAAAAGAGATTTGTTTTTGGTGAACTCCTTGAAAAAATACTGCAAAAATTTTACGGCTACCTGATCAGGTACTAATTCTCGCATGACGATACTACGAGGTAGATTCAACTTAGCTAGTTGTTGAGCTAATCCCAGGCCATCACAGGAATTGAAAATAGCTAACTGCAATCCTTTAGCGATCGCTTTTCCGAAGGCTATTTCAAAATCGTCTATACTGATTCTTTCTAGCTCGTTTAACTCAAGCCAGCTAATTGGCGTCTGCTGATCACAGCTACTGTGACCACTAAAGATGAAAATATGGTAGCCTGGTTCTTGCCAAAGTGCTTCCGATAGTTCTTCTTTGGTAGGCTGAAGTAATACGGTAACCTCTGCTCCTTTTTCCGTTAACTCTTGAACTATCTTGATATCGTTGTTGGTTTGGATGTTGTCACTCCTTCCCACAACCAGCAAAATTCGGACTTTCCCATATTTTTGAATGGGAAGAATTGTCTGACCCTGCTTACCATAAAGCCTTAAAGCTATTTCAGAGTCTGAGTAGTAGTGTTTGAACAAATCCCACTCTTGCCAAGGGATGCGACCTAATTGAATAAACTTCTCCTCCGGAAAATCAAGGATGATGTACATTTCTTCTGTTTTAGCACCCTGCCATCGGCTTCCTACTTCGATTAATTTATCCCGGATCGGCAGCCATTGTCTACTGCCAAAGTTGAGCCATTCATTTAGCAAGGCTATCACTTCCCTAGCCTGGCTCTGAACATCGGAAGAAACAATCACATTTTTGAATTCGAGGCGTACACCCTCTAAATTACGATAGCCGGACAGCCATTGATTGAATGATGATTGCAAATTTGGTGGTTGGGGCGGTAAAAAACCTCTTAGGTCTTCTGGTTCATTAGATATGATCAATGTGACATCGAATTCCTGGTCATGACTTTTCGATAGTCTGATTTTTATTTTTGTCATCCCTGTCTCTTTACAAATCTACTACCTTACATCTAGGTAGATGGATAGGTTTTATACAAACCTATCCTTATGAACCCGTGAATAATACTTGTAATTAGTAGTTTAAGTATTGTGAAATAAATCATGTTGCCAATATGACTTATTTTGTTTATATATAGAGTAAAAATAGCTAAAATTTAACCAGGAGTATTCTATATATAAACGGTTAATTATGCATATTTGTGTAAGCCACGCCAAAGGCGATTCCATCAGACAAAATTGGCTGAATTTAGTCAATAAAGGCCAATTTGGCTTAATCGAATTAGCACTCTTAAGTCTGAAAACGAAACAAGATTAATCAATACTTGCTTAAGGAATGGTATACCTAGAGTTATTTTGCAATGGGTAATCTAGGTTTTATAAACGAGTTGTGAACATCGATAACTCCAAAATTATTGGTAGTGGTTGCATCTTGACCGGGTGATACTTTACAACCTATTTATAATAGCTATAGATAATAAATAATAACCCATGAACTGAGGGCTAGCATAAAAATTGAAATTCTAACATAAAGTCTAGGGATTAGACTAATGGTATTAAATCTTAGGCGTAAGTCCTGGCAATAAAAAAAATCGGTCAAGCTCTGGTTAACTCCAATGCTTGACCGAATTCTATGGTATTAGCTTCCACAAGTACAGCTGGGCTGAACTGAACTGAACTGAAATCTAGATAACTCCTGATCAATTACTACATTCTGATCGAGTTAGTCAGCAACTGCTGGAAAGCAACAACATCCTAACTCATGCTTCATCCTGATTTATCCCCCTTCACAAAACAACCTTCTCTATTCATTGTCGCCAGGGCGTAAAACCCTGGCAAAATCCTATCCTAGTCTACGTAAAAATAGCGAATCAAAAAGGTCATAACCTCACCAGGCTTTCCGGTAGGCTCCGGAGTGCTCCACTCGTCGGGATAGGCGTATTTAAGGGAATAAATGGCATAAATTGTCTTCTTAACCGCTTCAGGAGAACCGACCAATATGTGCTTGGCTTTTTTAAATTTGCGACCTGGGTTTTCAGAGTTCGGATTAATGTTTTTGCTCATTGGAAGCTATACCTTTAAACTGTGTACAATATTAATATATTAATAAATTAATTATTTGTCAAGGGGTTTAGGAATTTTTTTATTACGAAATATGGAGACTGTGATAAGTGTGGGAATAAGGGTAATAATGAATAAAAACTAGTTTTTATTTGTCTACATTTTTGATATAATTAGTCATAATTAATCAATCGTAGGGTGGGCAGTGCCTATGAGCAATTGTCAACCTTTGGATAGGTTAACTAGGCACTGCCCACCGACAGGTAATCATTATTAATCGCACTTGTCACGCCCTCAGCTCATCTACTTCTCCTGCGTCTGGGAATTGGGGCTGGTGTAGTGGGTTGGTATGCCTTAAGTCCATGATCACCAGTAAGAATCTCCACCTGGCAACCAGTTTTTGCGTAGAATTCTGCTACAGTTTTGATGGTAGCATCACCTATTGAAACTTTTTGTGCTGCGAGTTGAGACCATTCCACTGCTAATTTTTTCAGTCCTTGAGCGTCCCAAAGCACTGACTGATCCGTGAAAGCTGCCCAAGGTGTTTTTTCATCTGCTGCTTTTTCCATAATCTCTGCTAAAGCTTGGGCAGTTTCATACCTTTTTTTTCTTGCTTGAGCAATATGATTACCAGTTTCAATAATAGCAGCTAAGGGTAGTACAAACGTTGTCGATGCTTTTTCTTCTTTTTCCAAAAGCTCAACAACTTGCTGCTTATTCCATTTATTATTACCAGACCCACAAGTCTCTTTTCCAGGAACTTCCAGGTAAACGCAGAGAACTGGAGTTTAGACTATGAGAAAATGACCCAGTCTTCTTTTGAGGCTGAGATGTT
>NZ_CEYLVT010000383.1:0-4133 GCF_982860115.1 Moorena sp. | reverse complement strand
CTCAATTCTCAATTCTCAATTCTCAATTCTCAATTCTCAATTCTCAATTCTCAATAGTTATGTCTAACCTACTAATTAAAATTCCCACTGAACTCGAACCTATTGTTGATGAAATTAGTACCTTTACTGAGCTGCCCAGAGACGAGGTAAACCATCGAGTCTGGCAAGAAGCGCTGCAACTAGGCTGGAATGTGTGTCAAGATGCCAAAAACTTTGGAGTTACCCCTCACCAGTATGATTCCAATATGGAGGCTCTTTATAAAAATGGGTATGGCTTCATATTTGAAACAATGGTTTTTTGGGCTAGACCTGGACGAAAGCACTTGATAGAAATAACCCTAGAAAGGATTCAGAAGTATGCCTCACAGAAAGGGAAGACAACTGGTGATTTAAAAATTTTGTTACTGGGTGATGGTACAGGCAATGACTCTCTGTACTTAGGGATGAATGGTTGTAAAGTTGAGTACTGCGACTTCCCAGGCAGTAAAACCTATGATTTTGTCACCAAGCGATTTAAACATTATGGCTTGTTAGACAATGGCATCAACCTGATTCCCACCTATGAAGCCTGTTTGGATAATCAGTACGATGTTGTGATTTCTTTCGATGTTCTCGAACACCTTACTGAGCCATGGATCGCCATTGCTAATATACGCTCCATGTTAAAAACAGAAGGTATTGCACTGATCACCGATGCTTATGGTGATGTTACCGGTAGACACCCAACTCATTTAGAGTCAAATCGAAAATTTAAAGGTCAAAGTCCCTTCATGTTTTTGAAAAACGGCATGGTGCTGACTTGGTATGGTTCAGTCTTTAAGCCTATGGAATTTACCAAGGTCGATAAGTGGTCTTTAAGGGATTATTTTATTCTCTGGCAAGATAAAAAGGTGATAGTAGAATATTTGTCGGGTAAATCAGGACTATTGAAACAATTTGTTAAAAAAATTTTGGTCAAAAAATAACCCTATAGAGCCTTTTTGGGAAACTAACCGGATCACTATTTGTTGCTGTTGAATAAAAAAATAGCACTCTTGACTAAGGAAAATTAAACAGTTCTTACGGTTATTTTATTTTAACATAACTTTCCTATAGAGGAACTATTCCTGATGAAAGACATGAAAGCAGAGAGCATCCCATTTTGGCAAATCTATTGTTTGATGTGGGCGGTAGAATCACGATCATACAGCTTAATGCGGTATGTTTTGTCCAAAGTGGGATGTGTGGGATGTTCCCTGAAACCAGTTGCTATTTGCATCCCTACCTATTATCAAGCCCAGTACTTACGGGAGTCAGTGGGTAGCGCTTGCCGTCAAACCTATCCCAATGTGGAAGTTTGGGTGTCAGACGATGCTAGCACTGATGAAACCCGTGAGGTGATGGAAGAACTATGCCAGCAGTTTCCTCAAGTACGGTACTATCGGCAGCCTAAAAACCTAGGTATGGCAGCTAACAACAATTGGGTTTTGAAACAGCCAAACACTGAATTTATTGTTCGTTTGGATTCAGATGATGTCCTGTTACCTAACTATGTAGAAACCTTACTACCCCTGCTAGAGAACCATCCAGAGGCGGGTTATGCCCATAGTGCTGTGCAAGAAATTGATGAATGCAGTAACGATCGAGATGTGCGACGTATTGCAAGACAGCACGAGTTTCAGAGCGCAGACGACTCACTACGAGCCGCAGTTTTTGGGGTAAAAGTAGCTGCCAATATCGCTATGTTTCGGGCTGAAGCGTTGCCAGCAGTTAGGTTTTATGAAGATAGTCCCGATTTTGCACAGGACTATAACATGTGGGTCAGAATGGCAGATGCGGGTTATGGCAACGTTTATGCCAATGAGATATTAGCCCGTTATCGCGTTTGGACTGATGCTAAAAATCTACGTCCTAAGCGTAAAAATATTGAATTACAAGGATGTATTCGGGTTTTTGAAGACAGTATTTTGCCTGCTTTTAAGCGACGGGGTTGGGATACAAAGGTGATTGAGCAGCAGCGTCGTAAACTGGCCTTAAGACACACAGCATACTGTTTTCGTCCAATCTTCAATGAGGGAGAACGCACGGAGCTGATTGCTCTCTTGAAAGAGTTAGGAGATTCACCAGCTTTGCGATTTCGCATGTTCTTATCCAAATTGGGCTTTCGTCCTGTCTTTGAATGGACAATTTCTATGGAATTACGGTTGAAAGGTATGGTGAAAGGTTGGTTAAGTACTCTACAGAGTTATTTACGGTCTCAAACAGCGGGATAGTAATCTGTTTAGAATTTAGAATTTAGAATTTAGAATTTAGAATTTAGAATTTAGAATTCACTATTCTAGATTCTGCATTCTAAATTCTGCATTTTGACAAACAACCTTGGCCAAAAGGCCACCCGTGCGCGTTCAACCTTGGCCTTGGCCAAAAGGCCACGCTACGCGAATGGCCACGCTTTCGGCAAAGCCGACGCTGCGCGAACGCGAACAACCGTCTAACCTACCCTACACTGAATCGCCTTGGCAGAACAACTTTCAACTTTATAACTTTCAACTTTATAACTTTCAACTTTATAACTTTCAACTTTATAACCTTAAACACTCAACAGTAGAAGAAATGAGAATCACTGTTATAGTCCCCACCTATCGCCGTCCAAAAGACCTAGAACGTTGTTTACAGGCGCTAGCAAAGCAAACTCGACCAGCAGATCAGGTCTTGGTGATTGTCAGGAATACTGATGCTGAAACTTGGGCGTTTCTTGAAGCATTCAACCCAGAGGTTTTACCCATGCGTCCTGTGAAATTAAGTATTCCCGGGCAAGTGGCTGCTCTCAACGCCGGTCTTGATAGAGCACAGGGAGATATTATTGCCATTACCGATGATGATGCTGCTCCCCGTGGCAATTGGTTAGCTGATATTAAAACTCACTTTGAGTCAGATCACCGGATCGGGGGTGTCGGTGGACGGGATTGGATACATCTGGGTAACTACCTGGAAAATGGTGCTAGAGAACGAGTGGGTCGAGTGCAATGGTATGGACGGGTGATTGGTAATCACCACCTGGGGGTAGGTTTACCTCGCGAGGTGGATGTCCTGAAAGGAGCTAACATGAGCTATCGACGAACTGCTATATCGGGCTTGCGCTTTGATCAGCGTCTGCGAGGGACGGGAGCTCAAGTCCATAATGATCTCGGGTTTAGTCTAGCCCTAAGAAAAGAAGGTTGGAAGCTGATTTATGACCCAGGGGTAGCAGTAGACCACTATCCAGCACAGCGTTTTGATGAGGATCAGCGAGGCATAGTTTTTAGCGATACTGCCCTGATTAATGCGGCACATAATGAAACTATAGTTTTGTTAGATTACTTCCCTGTTCTACAACGGATTATATTTATAGTTTGGTCAACATTGGTGGGAACCCGAGTTCAACCGGGTTTCCTACAATGTTTGCGCTCTTTCCCCAAGGAAGGACTTTTAGCAGGACAAAAGTGGCTTGCTTCTTTGCGTGGACGTTGGCAGGGTTGGTTGAGCTGGAAAAAACCGAACATCCCATTTCCGGCAATATATCTTTTTAGATGGGCGGTAGAATCACGATATTACAGCTTAATGCGGTATGTTTCTGCCAAAGTCGGATACTCCTTGGGCGTTGTCAGGGTAAGCGCAAGAATCAATAACCATATGCTGATAGAGAAAAAGACCGGGTAATTCTCAACAAATTAACTCTATTGCGAGTACAGTTCTACGAGATTATAGGGATTTCGAGCCACGATCAACCGATATCCAGCCAATGCACATTATGGGCCATTTTTTCTTGCGCTTACCCTGGAAAGGTAACAGCAGATCTGGGAATAGGAAATAGGGAACAGGAAATAGGGAACAGGTAGTCGAAAAATAACTCCTAACTCCTAACTATTTTATATTAACTCCTAACTAATATCTACTAACTCCTAAGTAATCTTTAATCTATCCGATCTAGCCTTTCTAATAGTTATTAACTATTGAATTTTATTACCCCTACTCCCGTCTTGATGCAGTCGCTCATGGGGGAAACCACGGCAGTCGCTCATGGTTTGAATTTACCGTAAGATAGTGGAGCCTTATTAAAAATAATTTAACCCTTTTCTGCATAACCTGCTAACTATAAAGGCTCCACAATAAAC
>NZ_CEYLVT010000382.1:0-4155 GCF_982860115.1 Moorena sp. | reverse complement strand
CACGTCGGTCTAGAATTATTGAAGCTAATCGATGGATTGTTAATAACAACGGAGTAGTGGAGTTAGTGGCTGATTCAGTTCAGTCGAGTCCCTTCATTTCCTGGTTTTCACCTTATTATTGTGTACGGTAACAGCATTTGGGACTATGGCGCTACCCGACAGGTGTGACTCTGAGCAACAGTGGGGGGAACTCTATAACTGAGAGTAATCGGCCAGGTCTATCCATGAAATGCGTCAGCTTCCCCTTTTCCCACAAAGCTAATCCCCTCACAGCAACTCTACCAAAAGACCCGATTTCACTAATGCAATTGGGCTTAGTGGGATTGCTCGAAGTTAGTAGTCTATGGTTATTCCTCGCCTCACCAACTCTAGGTCAAATTACCCCAGATAATACCCTGGGGGATGAAAATTCAATAGTTACTCCTAATCAGACTATCCGTGGTGCAGTAGCTGATTTAATCGAAGGGGGAGCCATACGAGATAGTAACTTATTCCAGAGTTTTCTGGAATTTAATGTTGGTAATGGTCAACGAGTGTATTTTGCTAATCCCGATGGCATTACTAATATTTTGACTCGTGTTACTGGCAGCAGCCTGTCTCAAATTCTGGGCACCTTGGGAGTAAATGGTAGCGCTAATTTATTCTTGCTTAATCCCAATGGTATTAACTTTGGATCTAATGCGAGCTTAGATGTCGCAGGCTCCTTTGTCGCTAGCACTGCCGATAGTGCAATATTTGACAATGGTTTCAACTTTAGCGCTAGTGATCCCAATGCCCCACCATTGTTAACCATTAATATTCCCACCGGTTTGCAATATGGCAGCAATCCTGGCTCAGTCAACGTGATAGGAGCTACTTTAGGCATAGACACAGGGCAAACCATGGCTTTACTTGGGGGTGAGGTAAACCTCAATGGTGCCACGCTCCAAGTGCCAGGGGGACGGGTGGAATTAGGAGGATTATCTAGTCCAGGAACAGTTGCCCTCAATGGCGCAACATCGGTTAGTTTTCCCGATGGTGTCCAACCAGCTGATGTTTCTTTGACCAACGGTAGCTTGGTAGATGTAACGTCTGTCAATGGCGGAACTATTGCCATCAATAGTGCTAACTTCGAGATGTCTCAATCCACGTTACAAGCTGGATTGACCGATGGAGCAGGTATATCAAATGCCGTAGCTGGCAATATTACTATTAATACTAATGGCAACACCAATCTCAGTGACAGAAGTTTGATTGCTAATGATATAGATACTTTAGCGATAGGCAATGGTGGTTTCATACAGCTAACCACTAGCGGTCTTACTATTACTGGTGGCTCAAGAATTCAAACCGTTACCAATAGCAATGGCGGATCAGGAGATATTGAGATTAATGCTAATGGTGCCATTGATATCTCCGGTTTTACTGAAGATGGGTTATTTAGCGGGATTCTCACTCGTTCCGCTGCTGACACTAGTGGCTTTGGAGGCAACATTACTATTAATAATGCCCAAGGGTCACTGAATCTAGGTAATCGGGGATTTATCGGTACAGTTACCGATAGTAGTAGTAATGGCGGTGCGATCGCACTCCATCTCAATACCTTAGTCCTGGAAACTGGCGGACAGATTGTCACTGCTACCAGCAACTTAGGCAATGCTGGAGATATCACCATTAACGCTAGCGAAAGTGTGACTATATCTGGGGAAAGTCGGGATTTTCTCCCTAATCCTTTCCTGGATTTAGAAACCTTTGACTTAAATGCTCTGGAGTTTATTACTGAGCCCAATCCCGACGTAGCGGAATCAGGACCAGGAGGAATTCCCTATGTTTCCATTGAACGGACTCCAGAACAGATTATTAATGGCACAACTGTCTTGGGTACAGCTGAAGATCAATTCGATTACTTCTCCTTCAGCATTACGAATGGCAACAGTCGAGCGATTTTCGACATCGACAATGGCTCGACTGAAGGAGACGGCAACATAGATACCAAGATTTTCCTGTTTAATCGCGGTACAGGAGAATTATTAGAGGTCAATGACGATTCTCAAGCTGCTGATGGTGCTGGTGGTAGTAGAGAAGTTTTTGGCAGTTTCTCCACAGACTCCTTAATTGATACCACTATCCCCTCACCAGGGGTTTACTTACTCGGAGTTGGTGCCTTCCCCTCTGATGCTAGTAATAATCAATCGATTGAGGGAGCAAGCCCACAAGTGGGGAACACTTACACCTTGCAAGTGTCTTTAGAAAACCAAGGCATAGAGGGAGTCTCGTTACCGGAAGACCCCTTCAATCCGGATAACTTTAATCCTAATATGGAAGAAGCCAGGAGCGGCTTATTTTCGGAATCGACAGGTACAGGCCATGGTGGCAGCTTAACAATTAATACTGACAAATTGATACTCAACAATGGTGGCAGAATTTCCACCGATGCCTTTGATGCCGGTCGTGGTGGCAATATTAGGTTAAATGTGGGCTCATTGCTGGAAGTGAATGCATCAACCTTAATCTCAAGCATTGCCCGGGGTAGTGGAGATGCGGGTAACCTAGTGATTGATACCAAACAATTGCAGGCGATCGGGGGTATTCTAAGTACCAGCACCTTGAGCTCCGGTAATGCTGGTGAGATTACCATTACCGCCACAGAATCTGTGATGCTCGGAGGTACAACCGCTGAAGAGCGTGGGCACATCCGGAGCAACGCCAGACCTGGAGCAACTGGCAAGGTTGGGAGAGTAGTTGTTGACACTCCAGTTTTGCAGTTGCGTGATGGCGCTCAGATCACCTCGATTAATGCCGGTGATGGGGATGGGGGCAGTGTAACGATTAGAGCTAACTTAGTCGAAGCCATTGGTGACTCACCTGATGGTCTATTTCCCAGCGCCTTGATTACATCTACACGGGGCATCGGCCCTGGCGGCAATTTAATCATTGAAACGGAGCGTTTGCTTATCAGTGATGGAGCACAATTTGGCTCTGGTACTTCTGGAGTTGGGGATGCTGGAAATATCATGGTGTATGCTTCCGAGTCGGTAGATGTGATTGGCACTGATGCTAGTGGTACAGGCTCTAGCGGCTTATTCACGAGTGCACTAAATGTTACTAGTACTCGGGAGGAAACGGCTGGGAGGGGGGGCAATCTAGTGATTGAAACTGGGCGTTTGCGAGTGGCTGAAGGGGGACGTCTCCAAGCCTCTGCGGTTGGTCCTGGGGATGGTGGCAGTATTACGATTCGGGCAAGTTCGGTGGAGGTCAGTGATGCCTTTATCGATTTTGCTGACACTGTCAGTGGTGTGTTGGTTTCCGTGGATCGAGGAGCCACTGGCAATGGCGGTCAATTAGAGATAGATGCTCAACGGTTGCACATCTTCGATGGTGGACAGGTGATTGCTTCTAGCTCAGGGGATGGTCAAGCTGGGGATATCTTCCTCAATGTTAATGACATAGAAGTCACTGGTATTTCAGAAGACGGTGAGTTTCCTAGTCAGATTGCTGCCTTCTCAGAGGGTAACTCGGCTGCAGGTGATGTGACCATTACCAGCAACAACTTAAGAGTTCGTAATGGTGCCCAAATTTCCGTCAGTGCTAGTGGTAATGGGGATAATGCCAAGGCTGGTGATCTCAAGATTAAGGCTGAGTCGATTTTATTAGACCGGAGCGCTAACCTTTCTGCTGAAGTCAGTGCTGGGGATCTCGGTAATATTATCATCGATTCCGACCTAATCTTGATGCGCGATGGCAGTAACATCACTACTAATGCTACAGGTTCTGCCACTGGGGGTAATATTACTATTGATACTGACTTGCTAGTTGCCCTAGACAATAGCGATATCACGGCCAATGCTCAACTCGACTTTGGTGGACGAGTGATTATCAATGCCTTAGGCATTTTTGGCACTGAATTTCGAGAACAAAAAACCCCATTAAGTGATATTACCGCTTCTTCCGAACGAGGAGCTTCCTTTAGCGGTACTGTGGAAATTAATGCACCATACTTCGACCCTAGTGCAGGATTATTCCAGCTACCGGAAACTTTTGTTAATCCCAAACTGCTAGTTGCCACTGGTTGCGGTACCGATGATGGTAATCAATTTACCGAATTTGGGCGCGGTGGCTTACCCACAGACCCCACTAAACCGCTTCGGGGTCAAACCCTGTGGATGGATTTACGGC
>NZ_CEYLVT010000381.1:0-4162 GCF_982860115.1 Moorena sp. | reverse complement strand
AGAATTTAGAATTTAGAATTTAGAATTTAGAATTTAGAATTTAGAATTTAGAATGAGCTATTTGGAAATGCTATATAAGGCAACAGGCAACAGGTATACTACTCCTAAATGATAATAGAGAAAGCTTCATAAGTGCCTAAATTAGGCATAGTAAATAATCGATATTCAATAAATAATTCAAATAATTTCTTAGTGAGCTTGAAACATTTACATCGTTGATGCATCTGTTGTAACAGCTTTTTAGCCTGCCCCCAAATGTTCTCAATTGGATTTTATGATGGTGCGCGCCTGAGCAAAGCGTAGACAGTGAACATTCCACTGTTGATCAGTATTAACTTGTGCAAGAAAATTACGAAACTCCTGGGAACGGTGATAACTGGCTCCATCCCACACTAAAACAATCTGTGCCCCTTCACTTCGCCTTTGCAGATGTTTGATAAAATCAATTGTTGACGAACTGTTAGCTGTTTTATAAGCACTGAGTATAACTTCTCCACTGACACAGTCCAATGCCCCATAGTAAGTCTGAGAATCACGATAATTGTCTAAATCTACCTCTCGTCTTTCTTTACAATCTCCCCACCCATAACCACAAATATCCCCTGCACAAACATGACATTCATCTAAAGAGAAGACCCTAATTTTTCCCTTTTGGATTTCTTGTTGATTATGTTCGAGCCAATCACTAATCATTTGGTTGTGCTCATCGACCACAGACTTATCATACTTGGGACTTTTTTTTTACCCTTATGCCAACTCATTCCCGCACTCTTAAGTAAGTCGTAATAGCTTTGCACAGACCGATACACAACTCCATAAACGTGGTTCTTCATGGTCAACTAATTCCCAAAGATGTCTTTGTGTTTCTTGTTTAATCCAGTCTATGACAGCTTGACGTTGTGAATCACTCAAGTAACCTGAGCTACCTTTATGCCGTAACCTCAGACCAGAACATCCTTCCTCTCGATAGCGTTTTTCCCAACGACTAATATAGCTCGATTGAACTCCCAACACTGCTTGGATTTCTCGGTGCTTGAGTCCTTGAATTCGCATTTTCACGGCTATTGCTCGCTTTAGCTCTCTAGGGTCTCGATTGCTAGCTATAAATTCTTCCAGAGTCATGAGAACATTGTGGTAAATTTATATTCCATGATATCTGATTTTTCTTCAAAATCATTTAGGATTGGTATAGCAAGCAATATTAAAGATAATTTTAAGCGAATCATACTCAAAAAATACTGTACCTCTATAAGTGCTATAAACGCTTTAATTTTTGTTAAATATGTTAATAAAATTAACGTTTATCAACACCTTTATGTTCCCTGTTCCCGATTCCCGATTCCCGATTCCCGATTCCCGATTCCCGATTCCCTTTACAGCCAATTACCGACCAGAATAAAAGGTGCCCAAAACAGAGGTTCATTAAACTTGCTATCCCCAATTAAATCTAGTTGGGCTTTCCTGACCGCTTCTGCTTTAGTGATTTCTGGCTGTTTTAGGTATTCGTAAAACTTGTTGATGAATATAGCAGTGGAGTCATCACGCACTTTCCACAATGTCCCTAAAGTAGAACGCGCTCCCGATTTAATCGCAAAACCCGCTAACCCTAACATAGCTTGATCGTCCCCTTTAGCCGTTTGACAAGCACTAAGAACGAGTAAATCAATTTGGTCTTCTCCCAACAATTGTTGACTACGGAGCAGTTGCTCTAATTCTTGGACATTAATTTTATTTTCCCAGGTTAATATAAACGTCTCCTCAGCTTTGGAGCTAAACTGACCATGAGTAGCTAAGTGTATCACATTGGAGGTTTTAGTGGTTATTTCCTTAGACACTCTGTTGCTTGTAAATTCTTGATTGAGCATGACTGAGTCTGGGTTCAAGCTTTTAGCAATTTGCTCAATTTCCTGCTTCACCCCTGGTAAAGATTTAAAGCCTTGACGAGCTTCACTCAATCCCCCAGCAATGATACTAAATTTCTCTTTTCGTAACGGTTGTGGATCTAGCAGTTGCAACCCTAGAGACACGGAAATATTGTATTTTTCCACGAGATACTGCTCTCCATCGTGTAAGGCTGCCATCGGCAGTTTACGTAATTTGCCATCCAGGATAAACACCAGGGTTTTGGTATCCGTTAAAATTTGCTCTTGTTCCGCAGGTCGGATTAGCCAGTCATAAACTTTTTGGAGGTGGGGTAAGCGTTGGTCTTGCTTAAAGACAGGATGGAGGGAGCTCAAAAATCTGGTCAGGTTTTGCTCCACCTCTGCTGCAGACACAGACGTAGAATAATAGCCAATGGGTTTACCGGGGGCGGAGACAATCACAGCTAAACGTTCTGGCAAAATAATCGGGTAAATTACCGTTGCTGACCTGTCAATCTGATCAATTTCGGCAACATTGGCATCTAAACAAGCTTGCCGGAAAAAGTTATCCAGTTCTGCTAATTGTAAATCCTCAATGACCTGCCGTGCTTTTTTCAGGTTCTCTTGACTAGGATTACCGTCTAGCAACAATTCTACCAGTTCTCGGTATACTGGTTCAACGCTTTTTCGGAAGGAAAACTGGATATCTGGATTAATGGAAACTAAATCACCACGCAAGGTTTTTAAGTCTTTGACTGCTTCAGTGTAGGCCGCGATCGCTTCCGTCAATTTTCCCTGTTTTTTGTGCAATTTACCTAATTGCCAAGCCGCTTGGGAACTAATTTCCGTAGCGTTAATTTGTTGGGCAATAATTAAAGATTTTTGAGTAAGCTTGATAGCATCAGCTAACTGACCATTGCTACTATAAAGTTTGCCCCAGTGATAGAGGGCATAGGCTTCAGCTTGGGCATCCTTGAGTTTTCGGGCAGATTTAACTGCTTGGACAAGGATTTGATTGACTTGTTGAAGCGTCAAGGATTTACCTTGGTAACCCATTTTTTGCCAACTAGCGGCTAAGTTGACTGCCCCATAAACAGAGGAGCGACTGGGCTGTAACTGGCTCAGTTTTTGGTAAATTTTGGTAGCGATAGCATTAGCATTTTGCCACTGTTCTAATTGGAGATAAAGGCGTAGTTGGTTGAGGCGAATTTTAACTTTTTCTTCTGGATTGGTAGTGGCTTTTTCTGCTTGTTTAAAGTAATCTAAGGCTGCTGCATTATCTCCAGCATCAAGGGCTGTATTGCCTAAACTCAACAGGATAATACCTAATTGGTTAGTGGCTTCCATATCCTGAGCAATAGATAAGCTTTGTTCGAGTACCTCTCTACTAGCGTTTACATCCCCCAACACTTGCAAAGCGATGCCTAAACTTCTGAGCATTCCTACTTTAACTGTAGAATTTTCTGTAGTTGCTAATTGTTGATTAATCTCTTCTAGGATATCTTTTGCACGATTATAAAATCCTAAGCTTTGGAGGGCTTCAGCTTGGTTGATTTTGCTAATAAAAGCACCAGTTTTATCTACCGCTTGATCATAATACTTTTGTGCCCGTTGAAATGTTTCTAGGGCAGATTGGTTTTGTCCAGTGTGGAACAGGAGTCTGGCCTTGGTATTAAGAATTTGTGCCGACAGCAGAGGATTGTTACTGGTAGCTGATTCGACTAACTTAAGGCTGGATTCAATAGCAGTTTGGGCAACATCCCACTGACTGAGGTGTTGGTAAGCTAAGGATAGATAATTCAAACTCAAGGCTTGATGGAGAGAGTCACCCCGAGTTGCGTAATCTTGGGCTGCTTGTTCCCAAATTTCTGCTGCTTGGGCAAATTGTCCGCTATTGAAATAAGCTCTGCCTTGGTTAAGTTTACTAACTTGACTAGTAGCCTGAGGAGTTTGGGCTTGCAAGGTTGGAGCAATACTGACTTGGGGGTGGTGAAGGGATGCGATCGCTAAACTAGGAGTAGCTGTCAGTGCTAGGAATAAACTGGGTAATCCGACAGTAACTAAATTTAAGATGATTTTCATGATTCTATTGGTAATAGATTAATGCTTAAAGTAGCTAAAGTAGTATGGGCAAAGTCATCTCATCATTAATACTCATTTGAACCAAACTGTCTTTGCCGACCCTAAAATCTAATCCTCTTTAATCGCACAAGTTGCTCGTAGGAAATCGAGCGCCTGGCTGGAATTGACAACAGCGACTAATTCGAGATTACCTTGCTCATTAATAATCCAAGCATTAG
>NZ_CEYLVT010000380.1:0-4177 GCF_982860115.1 Moorena sp. | reverse complement strand
TTCCCTATTCCCTATTCCCTATTCCCTATTCCCTATTCCCTATTCCCTATTCCCCGCCCACAAGACCACCATAGACCAGTTTCTCAACTGTCTGTACTAGCAACGGTGTTAACTACAGAAAAATAAGGCTTTATTGCTGTCAGCGTTAGGACTACTAATAAACTGGCACTGTCTCCAATCAATCCAACTGTTATTTCTATTTTACTAGTAAATAAGAAACATCGATGATTGGAGAAAACAAATGAAAAAAGCAATCTTATTACTAGCTACAGCTGCTGCAGTTACCGTCCCTACAACTGAGGCTTTTGCTCAGCATACTTTTCCTAGAGAGCGTTCCCACTGTCGAGCCACTCTAACTGCTAGCAACCCCAATTCTCGGATCACCTTACGTTCTGGAGCAGGAACTAATTATAGAAGCTTGGGTTATGGTTTAGTCGGTGATAATGTCTACGTCCTGACAGCAACTCCTCCAGAGCCAGATTACAAAATAGACAGGGTTGGCTATGGTTGGCACAGAGTAGGTTTTCCAGTAAGTGGTGCCAAAGGATGGATTCGCGAAGATTTACTCAAGGTTGAATGTGCTCCCATTAATGATTAAGTAGGTGGATGGGGAAAAACTAAAGGATAGCATTTATAAAAATGCTATCCTTAAAATAACTTAATCTTAATCATCCTTAACATAAAAGGTACCCTCAAGGGTACTGCTAAGCCAGAGAATTATTTGACATTATATAAATGTGTTGATTGAAATTAATTACAGCAAGAGGTAAAACCCATGGCTTACAAATACGATAAACCCTGTGTGTTCCAAGTTCCGATCAAATTAGAAGTACCCATTGTGCTTGACCTAGCTGTAGCGGCTAAGCGTAAGTGCTTTACTAAGTATGAGGAAATGGAGATCGAAGAGAACGGATCGGATACTGATAAAACTGAACCAGTTGCCACTTAGTATCTTTAGTAATCTTTGACGGCTAGCTTTTAAAATCTGGACATAAATTAAGTCCTATATTTCCTCTATATCCTCCATTCTGACCTCAGGATGGAGGAGTCTTTATTTATTGGTTAAACGATAATAATCCCTAAATTATGCCATCTTATTATCAGTTTATAAAAGGTACCCTCAAGGGTACTGCTAAGCCAGAGAATTATTTGAGATTATATAAATGTGTTGATTGAAATTAATTACAGCAAGAGGTAAAACCCATGGCTTACAAATACTATAATCCCTGTGTGTTCCAAGTTCCCATCAAATTAGAAGTACCCATTGTGCTCGACCTAGCTGTCGCTGCTCAACGTAAGTGCTTTACTAAATATGAGGAAATGGAGATCGAAGAGGCAGAAGGTAATGGAGAGGATACTGAAAAGTCCCCCGAACCGGTTGCTTAATCTCTTTAGGAATCTTTAACAGCTGGCTTTTAAATTTTGGGGATAAATTAAGTCCTATCTCTCCTCTCTATCCAGGGTAAGCGCATCTTGTTGGGTAACCGGGGGTAGTTCTCAATAAACCCGGTCTTGTCTTGATGCAGTCGCTCATGGGGGAAACCCCCGCATGAAGGCGCTGCATCGCTATTGTGCTTATTGAAAATCAATTGCCTATATATAGTTTTAATTGAATTCAATAAAAACTATATATAGGAATAAAAAAATTAGATGCGTTTACCCTGTTCTAGCTGTAGGGATTATAAAAATAAAAGTACAAGAGCTGTTGTTCGTATGTTCTACTTGGAATATTCAGTTTTTGCTCACTTAGAGACAGTTCAAGTAGCTTGCCACTTGAATGTCAACCAAGCTAGAAAAATGCGTTACTTAATTACACTCCATCTACCGCCTCCTAACAATTCTTTGGAGTCCGTGAAGCAACTAGATGGAATCAAAGACTTAGAGATTGATGAAGATTATGGTCTAATTCTCATAAGTCCGAAGCGGGATTTGTATGTCATCCGTGTATCGGGTGACATGGATTTTCAAAAACTGATAGCAATACAACCGTTAGTCAAGGGAGTTCACGGTGATATAAAAATAGCTCCCACAGAATCTCAAGAAGAAGAGGATAAATAACATGCGTGTTTTAATTCAGATGCGATTTATGCCGGAACTCCGTGCTGCAATGACTGCCGAGAGTTTCACTATGACAACAGAGGCTGTTTCTATTGATGGCTTTTCACTGGATCAAAGTTATACACCTATTTTGGTGCCTAATCGACAAAGACGAGAACAGGTTGGAGTCACAGAAGTAGGACAACTATTTTCCTTTGATGCTCGCCCTGAAGTTTCCACTTATCTGGTAAGAGGTGAGGTGGCAGATGAGGCACTAGAGCCTTTAATAGCGGCAGTTGAACAAGACCCTAATGCGATTGGTGTGTTTTCAGATCCACGAATTAGTGCGATCGCTACTTGTCCAACTGCTTCAGTGGGAACCCATCGAAATGTGGAGAATTTACTGCAATTTCCACAACTTCAAGCAAAAGGAATGGATGGGTCTAACGTAATGGTGGCGATCGTTGATAGCGGAGTCAATCTATCCCATCTAAACAGTAAGGGTAAAACACCTCAATTCGATGGGAGCAAAAGCTGGACTCCAGTATCTGGACCTACCCCAGGTAATATGCCTGTCGATCATGGAACAATGTGTGCCTTTGATGTCTGCATTGCTGCGCCAAACAGCACTCTTCTCGACTATGCCCTTCTCCAATCCCAGACACGAGGTGGCTCGGTAATGGATGGGTTTTTGAGTGATGCTGTCAAAGCTTTCAGTAACTTGCTGCAAATACTCTCAACAGCCCCAGAACCTAAACCAGCTTTGGTAGTTAATAATAGTTGGGGAATGTTTCATCCCTCTTGGGACTTTCCGGTGGGCCATCCTGGCAATTACAGTGATAATCCCAATCATCCCTTTAACATCATTGTTGAAAGTTTAGAGGATGCTGGTGCTGATATTCTTTTTGCTGCTGGTAATTGTGGTGCAGAATGTCCTGTTCCAAGATGCCAAGGCGTTACTAACAGAGCCATTTATGGTGCGAATTCTCATCCAAGTGTCCTTAGCATTGCTGGGGTGACAGTTAATAAAGAGCGAGTTGGCTATTCTAGTCAGGGACCAGGACATCTCGACTCTCAAAAACCGGATCTTTGTGCCTATACTCATTTTCTCGGCTCAGGAGCTTATAAAGATCGCTTAGGAAACGAATTAGCAGATACTGGCACTTCAGCAGCTTGTCCTGTTGCTGCTGGTGTTGTAGCATCGATTCGGACTAAGTATCCTCCTTCGGTTCTCTCTCCCGCTGAACTTCGTCAACTGTTGCGCCGAACTGCCGAAGATTTGGGTGTGGCAGGTTTTGACTACGATCATGGGTTTGGGCTGATCGATGTTCCAGCCATCCTCAATGCCCTAGAGCGGATAGAAATACCGGAATTACAAATAGGAGAGGCGGTTTCAGGGCATTTAAAGCAGACTGGCGATTCTAGCTTATATCGGGTCAGGGTCGGCACCTCATTGAGCCTTGAGCTAGATGGACCCGATGGTGTAGATTTCGATCTCTATGTCAGAAAGGCATTGCAGCCAACTATCAGTGAGTTCGACTATCGTGGGTATACCAGTTTACCTGACGAGAAAATTAGTATCCGACCTTCAGAACCAGGTGAATATTTTGTTATGGTTCGTTCTTTTCGTGGAGCAGGAGATTTTTCTCTGAAAGCTAGTGTGGAATCCATCTTGAACGTGTAGGCGTTTGAGTAACAATTGTACCTGAAGGGGCGACGAAACAGGCTGAAATGCTTGGTATCTAACCCTATATCATTTTTCAATTGGGTGAGGTACTTTCGTTCTAGGTTTTAGGGAGTAGGTAGATTCTTATCATCCCTTGTGTCAAGCCTGATTGAGATGCTCTTACCTTGCCTCTAATTCCTCCATTCTGACCTCAGGATGGAGGAGTTTTTATTTATTGGTTAAGGGATAATAATCCCCACCAATACCGAAGCAGAACAAAATCCTAGGGTGGGCATTGCTCAGGAAGATTAAAATTAGTGAGCCTATAAATGAAATGGGCAATGCCCACCAATACCGAGGCTAAGTTATGCCATCTTATTATCAGTTTAAAAAAGGTACCCTCAAGGGTACTGTCAAGGCAGAGAATTATTTGACATTATATAAATGTGTTGATTGAAATTAATTACAGCAAGA
>NZ_CEYLVT010000379.1:0-4209 GCF_982860115.1 Moorena sp. | reverse complement strand
CGATTCCCGATTCCCGATTCCCGATTCCCTACTCCCTACTCCCTACTCCCTACTCGCGACTCCCTTTACCATTAATCTGCACCGTTCAATCATATCAACATAAGCTGGCGATAACTGCTGCCAACTAAACCGTTCATAGACCGTACGATGACAATTTTCACGCTTACTTTCGTTATATCCTTCACTCAAGACTTGAGAAATTAGACTAGCTAAACTTCCAGTTAATTCAAAATTAGCGAAATATCCTTCATTGCCTAAAACAAAGTGAGTAATGTCATAATCATGAGCGAGACAAGGTAAACCATGGGACATCGCTTCCACAATTACTCGTGGTAAACCTTCATGGAGAGACGCTAAGACGAAAAGATCAGCAACCTGATAGTAATTCGTTACTTGCTCACGAGCAACAGTTCGCACTTGAAACTGATCAACCCCTAATAGCTCTTGGCCAAGCTGAATAATTTCTGGTGATTCAGCCTCCTGTTGACCTAATAATAATAGGAATGGTCTAGGTTTTGGCAAACTCGCTACTTCATTAATAATGTAGTCCATGCGTTTATGAGACTTATTAATCGCTGCCACAGAAAGAATTAACGGTTGCTGTTTCGGTAGTCTTAATTTTTCTCGTAACCCCTCTCGTTCTAATGGTGACAGTATCTGTAATTTTGCAGGGATAAAGAATCCAGAAGGCAGTAGACTTTGTTTATCAGCAGGCTCTCCATAAGTTAACGCCTGTTTATAGTGAATTGGTGTTAACTGCTGTACATGATCCCAACGGGAAAAAGGAGGGGATAACGCTCCTCCATTACGGAAAAGTAGCTTATAATTCTGTTTTGTCAAACGCCGCCAGTGCCACAGTAGATAGCCTAAGCCATCATCACTAAAGTAAATTACCTCTGGACGTTCACGATATATATGTGATAATAAACTTAAGATAAATGACGCTTGTTCAATAAAGTACCCTTCTTGTCTGACAAAATAGTCACCTTTTTTTAAAAATTCACTTAATTGCTTAACCAATCTTCCCAGTTGACCTGCCATCCAACTATACCGTGGCAGATTCCATAATGTAATCATTTTTTGATCAGACTTACCTCCTCCTTTAAACAGGGTTATATCAAGAGACGATTCCTGAGATAAAGCAGCAAAGCACTCTTGGGCAAAGGATTCATACCCCCGCTGGATATGACCCAGACCAGAACAGATTAGAAAAACTTTAGTCATGGTATGGCGGATTGATTTCTTCTCGGTATATAGTTGTATAGGGGAGGGAACAGGGAACAGGGAACAGGGAATCGGGAATCGGGAATCGGGAATCGGGAATCGGGAATCGGGAATAAAAAACTTTGTTAACCTATCTGGTTAGGTGCTAATTACAATATCCTATTGCAAGTGAATTAATTTTGGCAAGTTAATTAAGGGAATTAAAATTACTATTGTTTTTACTTAAAGGAGTATGTTTCCAACTAAAATAAAACTGCTATAGATATTATTCGGCTAGTAAAAATGATTCTTCACCAAAACTTCCATGTCATTGATAATGCTGCCCAAATTGATGAACACTTTTGTTTAAAATTAGGACCGGAAGCTAAGGCAAAAGTCTACCGAGTATTGATTAACGATACAGGACAAATCCTACTCGATCCAATTCCAGAAGAAGAACAGTGGTTATGGCAAAATCCCGAAACCCTGGCAACGGTGAAACGAGGTATCCAGCAAGCAGCAGAAGGTAAAGGAAAATATTTAGGTGATTTCGCTCAGTATGCTAATCTTGAGATTAATGACTAGTGAATTTTTAATGATTAAACTATCAGCTTATGCGCTACGCGCACGCTACGCCAACAGCTAAAGGCCAAAGGCTAGGCGCACGCTACACCGAATAGCTAAAGGCCAAAGGCTACACTACGCGAACAGCTTTTGAATAAAATAAGCTGACCGCTGACCGCTGACCGCTGTTCGCTGACCGCTGTTCGCGTAGCGTCCGTGTAGCGCATATGCTTACAACTTCATTAGTATTCCCCAAAATACGGAAATCCGAATCCCTATCGGTGGACAACCCCATTTATAGTATCAAAAGTAATCCCTCAGAATCGTTAAAGGGACATTCATCATATTAATGTAGCAATACCAATGACTGTACTGGAACAAGGCACAATCACGATTCATACTGAGAATATCTTCCCGATTATCAAGAAGTCTCTCTACACGGATCACGAAATCTTCTTGCGGGAGCTGATCTCCAATTCAGTGGATGCCATCCAGAAGTTGAAGATGGTCTCTTATGCTGGGGAGATTGACGGGGATCTGGGAGACCCGGAAATTAAAATTACCATTGATAAGGATAAGAAAACTCTATCCATCTCGGATAACGGCATTGGGATGACTGCCGATGAGGTGAAAAAGTATATTAATCAAGTTGCTTTTTCTAGCGCTGAAGAATTTATCCAGCAGTACCAAAAGCAAGCTGACCAACAGATTATCGGTCACTTCGGATTAGGTTTCTACTCTGCTTTCATGGTCGCTCAGAAGGTAGAAATTGATACCCTATCTCACCGAACAGGAGCAACAGCCGTTCATTGGTCCTGTGATGGTTCTCCAGCCTTTGAACTAGCGGATTCTGAGCGGACTGAACCAGGTACTACCGTTACCCTCACCATGCAAGAGGAGGAACAGGAGTACCTAGAAACCTCACGGGTTCGTCAGTTAGTGAAATCCTACTGTGATTTCATGGCAGTGCCCATCAAGCTGGAAGATGAGGTGATCAACAAGCATGAGGCACTGTGGAAGAAATCTTCAAGAGACCTGACCAAAGAAGACTATCTGGAGTTCTATCGCTATCTTTACCCGTTCCAAGATGAACCCTTGCTGTGGGTACACCTAAACACAGATTATCCTTTCTTGCTTGATGGCATTCTCTATTTCCCTAAACTGAAGCCAGACGTGGATGTGACTAAGGGGCAAACCAAGCTTTTCTGTAATCAAGTGTTTGTCAGTGACAACTGTGAGGAAGTGATTCCTAACTTCCTAATGCCACTGCGAGGGGTGATTGATAGTCCTGATATTCCCCTGAATGTCTCCCGTTCTGCTCTTACCAAGGACCGGACAGTGGCTCGGATTGGTGACTTTATTGCTAAGAAAGTTGGCGATCGCTTAAAGCAACAGTACCAGGATGAGCGGGATCAGTACATCAGTGCCTGGCAAGATGTGGGTACATTCGTTAAGTTTGGCTGCATCAATAGCGAGAAGTTTAAGAAACAAGTGGAAGATATTGTGATCTTCCGCACCACCTATCAACCGGTGGAAAGTTCGGAAGCTCCAACCACTGAGACCCCTACTGACACCCCTAAGGTAGAAGTGCAATCCCAAGAGGGGGATGCTTGGGAGGATGTCACACCAGATGCTGACACAGAACAGGTGAAGTCTTCTTCTTCTCAACCCTACACCACCCTTAAAGAGTATCTAGAGCGCAATAAAGAAAACCACGAAAATCGGGTATTCTATTGCACTGATGAGGCTAGCCAAGCCACTTATGTGGAATTGCACAAAAATCAAGGGTTAGAAGTCCTATTTATGGACTCCTTTATCGACAGTCACTACATTAGCTTCTTGGAACGGGAATATACAGAAGCTAAGTTCTCTCGGGTGGATTCAGACTTGGATGATACCCTTGTTGATCAGGAGCAGGAAAAAGAGATTGTTGACCCCAAGACCAACAAAACCCGTTCTGACCTGATTAAGGAACTGTTCGAGCAAGCGATTAATAAGCCTAAGGTCAATGTCCGGACTCAAGCCCTGAAGTCTGATGACCCCCAAGGCACCCCACCCGCCATGGTATTGTTACCGGAAGCAATGCGCCGTCTACAGGAAATGACTGCCATGATGCAGCAGCAGTCGGTGCAGTTCCCAGAGGAACATATTTTGGTGGTCAATACTACCCACCCACTGATTCAGAATCTAGTCAACCTCAGTCAAAGCAGTATTATTCAGAGTAGCG
The DNA here is from genome assembly GCF_982860115.1 of Moorena sp. Taxonomy (NCBI): domain Bacteria; kingdom Bacillati; phylum Cyanobacteriota; class Cyanophyceae; order Coleofasciculales; family Coleofasciculaceae; genus Moorena; species Moorena sp. Next base: position 215 of record NZ_CEYLVT010000379.1, on the reverse strand, counting down.
GTCAGTCTCCCTCAGCGGAATTGGCTACCATGATTTGTCAGCATGTTTATGACCTGGCACTGATGGCTCAGAAAGGCTTTGATGCCGAAGGCATGAAGGCGTTTGTGGAACGGTCCAATAAGGTTATGACCCGCTTGACCCAAGAGTAATCGGGAGTAGGGAGTAGGGAGTAGGGGGTTGGGCGTGGGGTGTGGGGCGTGGGGTGTGGGGTGTGG
>NZ_CEYLVT010000378.1:0-4214 GCF_982860115.1 Moorena sp. | reverse complement strand
CACCCTACACCCCACACCTGACGTCTTTGTAAAAAACATACCCTTGAAAGGGTCTTGGGGGTGGGTTTCTGTTCCCTGTTCCCTAAAAACCCGAAAATTTGTACCTCACAAGTCGTAGAATTGCTATATAGAAGTAGGGAGTGTTTCCCGATTCCCGATTCCCGATTCCCGATTCCCCACTTCCCACAGGTCTCTTTACCGATTACCAATAGTTTCTTTAAAAGCTGGGCGTTCAGACAAACGCATCAGATAATCAGTAATAGCTGGATAGTCTTTAAACTCCAAATTTACCAGTATTTTGGCATAAGCCAAATAAGACCCTACTGCAATATCCGCTACACTGAAATTATCCCCTAATAAAAACGGTTTATTGGTTAATATTTCATTCAGTGGCTGCAACAAACTGGGCGTTTCTTTCTCCCGTCTATCTTCCACAAACAATCCTAGTCCTAAGGTAGCATTAGCAAACAACACCCACTGCACAATCTCCGACTGTTCTTCTAGAGAAATAGGGGTTTCTCCATACTTATTAGCTAAGTAAACCAAAATTGCTCCCGACTCCCAAACTTTAAAGTCACCATCCACAATTGCTGGCACTTTACCCATCGGATTAATCGACAGGTATTCCGGCTGTTTATGCTCTCCAGCTTTCATATCCAACAAGATATACTCATAGGGCACTCCCAACTCCTCAAGATACCACTGCACAATGGCAGATCGGCTCCGAAGACCACCATAAAGTTTTAGTTGTGCAGATGATTGACTGACTTGAAAATTTTCTTGACTACTGAATTCTGACTCTTGAGTAGGATAAGACATTGTTCTAGATCTAGATTCGTTGACCTTAGGAGTATTAAAGTCACTTTGTCCACTGACAGGATTAGCGTATCCAAGAATTATAGAAGTGGAGAAAGTAGCTACTAAACAGAATAATAAACGCATAGCAAAAAGTAAAGTAGTTTTTCAATGTTATAGGGAGCAGGGAATCGGGAATCGGGAATCGGGAATCGGGAATCGGGAATCGGGAACAGGGAACAGGCAATAGGGAATAGGGAATAGGGAATAGGGAATAGGGGAAAACAATCCTGCTAAAAGTCCCCCTTATTAAGGGGGATTTAGGGGGATCAATTTGTACATTATAAGATATAGAGTTAGGTAAAATATATATTGTTAATCTAATGAAGTCCAAAATATTTTTCTCCTCTTACTTATTCTGGCTTCACTGCTCCCTACTCCCTACTCACTACTCCCTAAAAAAAATGAAACCTAATTTTGAACAAATGAGTAACCAAGAACTGATAAAATATGCTCTAGCCCATCGAGAGGATCAAGAGCCTTTGCGTGTGTTGTATAGTCGCCGAAGCCCTGATCAAGAAGCAATTTGGTACGGACCAATGACAACACCAGAAGGTGAAACCATTGAAGCCAATATCAGTATTGCGACCGAAGCCATTCGTCAACGCTTTGAAGCCATAAAACAGCAAAAAGGAAATAATAACGGCGTTGCTGAATCCTCTAATGAATAGCAGTAGAGTATTTTTTAATATAATGAGGTACATATAATTTTTTCTCTCTTCCCTCTTCTGACTTTACTGCTCCCGATTCCCGATTCCCGATTCCCGATTCCCGATTCCCGATTCCCTACTCCCTACCAGTTTTTCACAAAACTTTTTAAAATATGTTATAATTAAATATTTTTGTGATATAATAAAAGAGTGGGCGCTGAGACGCCCGGAGTCAAGAGCTAGCCCGGCGAGAGTGCAATATCCACGGGCTAGCTCTGGCTCCCCTACAAAAGGAGATAGTTTGATTATGAGTTATGCTGAACGCCTTCATCCATGGGTGGTCATTCGCCTATTACCCAAGATGCAGCGGAGAGTCGTTGCTCGCTTCCGGAACCGGTCGGATGCGGAAGGACACTTATGGGCCCTGAAACGATTAATGCCTGATGCCGAATTTATAATTGTCTTTGACGTCGGTAATCTAAAGTAATCAGCGGTCAGCGGTCAGTGGTCAGCGGTCAGTGGTCAGCGGTCAGTGGTCAGCCGTCAGCGTGGCACAGGCTTCGACGCTGTGATCTAGCGCGTGCGCACAGGCTTCAAAGCTGGGAGGTAGCCCATAAGCTGATAGCTGATAGCTGATAGCTGATTACTGATTACTGATTACTGATTACTGATTGCTGATTACTGATTACTGATTGCTGATTGCTGATTACTGATAGCTGATAGTTGATAGCTCAGCAGTAGCAAACAACTCTGGTTTACTATGGCACAATGAACCAGATAAATCTCTATGGCGTTATTATACTAAACTATTATGACTAAGTTTGTCTTTATTACTGGAGGCGTTGTATCCAGTATTGGCAAGGGGATTGTTGCTGCTAGCTTGGGACGTTTACTCAAATCCCGGAACTATTCCGTATCGATTCTTAAACTAGACCCCTATATTAACGTAGATCCGGGAACCATGAGTCCCTACCAACATGGAGAAGTCTTCGTAACATCAGACGGTGCTGAGACAGATTTAGATTTAGGTCACTATGAACGCTTCACGGATACCTCCGTCTCCCGCCTAAACAGTGTCACCACTGGCTCGATTTATCAAGCGGTAATCAATAAAGAACGTCGCGGTGATTACCAGGGGGGCACAGTGCAGGTGATTCCCCACATTACCAATGAAATAAAACAGCGCATTCATCGAGTTGCTAAAAATTCCAATCCTGATGTATTGATTACAGAAATTGGTGGCACATTGGGGGATATAGAATCCCTACCGTTTTTGGAAGCAATTCGTCAATTCCGTAAGGATGTCGGGCGCAATCACGTCCTTTATATGCACGTCACCCTATTACCTTGGATTCCTGCGGCTGGAGAAATAAAAACCAAGCCAACCCAGCACTCCGTAAAGGAATTGCGTGCGATTGGGATTCAACCAGATATTTTAATTTGCCGATGCGATCGCGCTTTGCCACCCGGATTAAAAGATAAAATATCAGCATTCTGTGATGTACCAGTAGAGTCAGTTATTTCTGCACAGGACGCCAGCAGTATCTACGAAGTGCCCCTAATGCTAGAAAAAGAAGGACTGGCCCAGCAAACCCTAGAGTTATTCCAGATGGAGCAACGGGAACCGGATTTAAGCCACTGGCAGCAGTTAGTTGAGCGTTTGCATCATCCCACTCACCACCTTGAAATTGCCATTGTTGGTAAGTATATCAAACTAACCGATGCCTATCTATCCGTTGTGGAAGCGTTGCAGCATGCTGCGATCGCAAAAGATACCAAAATCACAATACACTGGGTTAGTGCTGAGGATGTGGAAGCTTACGGCCCTGAACCCTTCCTAAACGGTTTTAACGGTATCCTTATTCCTGGAGGCTTTGGGATTCGGGGAGTAGATGGCAAAATTCAGGCCATTCGGTATGCAAGGGAAAATCAGATTCCCTTGCTGGGCTTATGTTTAGGGATGCAGTGTTCAGTAGTTGAATGGGCAAAGCACGTAGCCCTCTTAGAAGAAGCCCATAGTGCCGAGTTTTTCACTGATACCAAGAATCCCGTCATTCATCTATTGCCAGAGCAACAAGATGTAGTGGATTTAGGCGGTACCATGCGTTTAGGGCTATACCCATGCCGTATAGCACCGAATACTCTAGCATCTTCCCTCTACCAAGAAGAAGTCATTTATGAGCGCCACCGCCACCGGTATGAATTCAATAATGCTTATCGCAACCTATTTCTAGAAACAGGTTATGTGATTAGTGGTAGTTCTCCCGATGGTCGCCTCGTGGAAATAATTGAATTGAAACAACACCCCTTCTTTATTGCCACTCAGTTCCACCCAGAATTTAGCTCCCGTCCCAGTCATCCCCATCCATTGTTTGTGGGATTTGTGCAAGCTTCCCTTGATAAAGGACAGGTTAAACAGTCTAGTACTAACGGCAGTACTAACGAAAACCAGCAATCCGTTGCGGAAGTAAGCTGCTAAGTATGTGAGGCAGGTTCTTTCGGTATCGATCAGGGCAAATAGAGCAACGGATGTCACTAATGTCGCAGATTAGGGTATTAATGACATCATGCCGGATAATTATCCTTGATCAAAAGATGATTCCACAGAAATTATCCGGCTCTGAGGAATAAACCCCTGAAATATGACTTAGCTTGATCAGCAGCTAGGCAACAGTGAAGTACCCCAACCCACACGAAGTAGGTTGGGGC
>NZ_CEYLVT010000377.1:0-4255 GCF_982860115.1 Moorena sp. | reverse complement strand
TGCTTTGGATCATGCCTTCATAGTATTGTCCTAAGCAACTCTTTCTCTGCTATAGACGTTACTCCCGCGCCACCCACAACTTTTTGGTAAACATTAAGCTGTCAGCCATTGGCCTTGGCCAATGGCTGACAGCTTAGTTATAAACTGGTTTATATAATTTCGGGATAATTACCTTTAATCAAAATCTCTCCGGTCTTCCCATCTCCCCATCTCCCCACACTTCCCACCCTCCCTCTAATTATGGGTATTCAACCTCAATTGATATTAGTGGGAGATTTTTCACGAACGTTCATCAAATCTGGTGCGGAAGCTCCCGTATTTTATCCAGTATTGTTTAAGATCATGGTGAGGTGTATGTAAACTCGCTTTAGCTTGATACAAAATAACTTGGCGATGGGAGCCAATCCAAATTTTTTTAATGGGTTTAACGGATATTACACTTCCTCCGAGACTCTCGACACATTCCGAGAATCGTTCAACCGTTGTATATTCTACCGTCTCAAAGATAAAAAAGTGACCCGAGCAGATCAAATGTCTGCTCCTAATCCAGCACTGCATCTTTTTTTGAGCTCTTGGCGGTAGCATTAGCTGTACACAAATCATCCTCAACTCTAATGATAATTAAGATTTTATGATAGTGGTTTGATAACAAAGGGAGTAGGGAGTAGGGAGTAGGGAGTAGGAACAAAAATCCTCACAATTACTACACGGAATCCTATAGGTATTAGGTATTAGGTTTTAGGAATACCTAATAATCACTTTCGGCAAAAAATAGTTATTTTGAGTAGTCTAGATTAGACGACTTTACCTACCCTAATTAACTTAGTATTTGTTAGTTGGTTTTTGTGTCACAATCCAATCCCTTATTGCTGATCACTAGGCACTAAAAATCGGCGCTACAAATCAGGTAATTCGTCAGCAAAACTTTGCCGTTTCTCAAATCGTAAATGACCAGCTGCTGATCCCCATACGTGCTCATGAGTATTGATATCCATACCCTGATCTAGGCTGATCCAAGTTGTTTCAGTCAATTCCACATCACTGACCAGATAGGTTTTACGCCCATTACGTTGGATGAAACACTGGCAACCGGGTTCTACACTGCCGCGAAACATGTCACCCTCTCGCCAGAAAATCATTGAACAGTTGTAGCGACGTTCTATAGCATCAGGGGTGATGGTTTTGAGAATATCTAGCTCTCGCGCCGCCCCGGCATAAAGAACTGGATCGTTAAGGCTGTAATTTTCTATATAACTATGATCACCTTTATCAATCAGGCGATGGACTCCCTGACGGTAGGGACTCCATAGATCATAGTCATAGGCTTGCTCAGAGTAGAAACCAATACCCGAAAAGAAATCAAAGGGTAAGGGGCGAAAGAAAACATGAATATGAGCGTAAAGCTGAGGATTATCAATCGCTTGTTTTTTGTTACTAAAATCTCCAGCCATCCAACTAGCTAGAGTCAGTAAATTACTGGTAGTTTTATCGGTAGGACTAGATAACATTGGTGGGTAAATTTATTTAAAACCTAAGGTTAAAAATTATAAAAAAACTCTAAATTATGACCTTAACTGTTCAACCGGGTCACTTTCAGCTCGATTGGGATAGGTCACGGATTTCTGAAGAAAACGAGGCTGTAGTCACCCCTTGACCAGAACTGGTTTTAATCAAGGACACCCGAAAACGTAAATTCGGTGTAGCAAACCAAATCCGTTCTTCAGCAGCAGCTCGGTCATACTCCGTTAACAACGTGAAGGTACCATCTTCAGTAAGGTGATAGTTGCCCACTGCTGCAATTGTCTCGGCATAGCCTTGCTCTCTGAGGAGTTTTCCCCGATCGGGGTTGTCAGGATCCGGGATAGGGACTAGAACGCAACTCCCAGACTGGATGTCGTCTTCATCCCAATCTGATTCACCTTCCCAACTCATGCGAAAGGGATGCAAGGCAGTTGTGGGATCAATATCGTATAGTTTGCAAATGTCAATCACAGCTGAGTCATCAGCCTCAAGGGCAACAATATCAATAGTTGAGCGTATTTCCTCAAAGTGACTAAACGCTAAGTGATGACCGCTGCGCTGCGATCGCCAACGTCCAATAGAACGTTCTATAAATTCAGTAAGCTCCATCTGCTATGTGTAGTTTAATTTAAAAAAGTTAACAATTTTGTTTGCGTATAGCAGCTGAATGCTCAGCTCAATGGTGTTCTACGTTACGCAAACCTAGTAAATTAGAGCCTTTACCCGGATTTACATCTTCAGTTATACACCGTGGCTCCAATCCTTCAACATTAGTAATTGTAAACTTTTGTGACAGTTATGTGTGGGGACCAGAACTAGTATCAACGGAAACACAACAGTCAACTATTTACAGTTAACCCCCAACAGGATTTATAGCAGTTACCATAGTAATGAGGTACACAGGATTTGTGTCCTATTCCCTATTCCCGTTTTCCCATTCCCGTTTTCCCATTCCCGTTTTCCCGACTCCCGACTCCCATTAACCCAGAACGAAAGTCCTTCAAGCAATTGAGAAATGCTACGCCATCAAGCTTTTTGTTCCACCCCAAAGCCCACTAGAACCACCTTGTCTAGGGGTTCGCTTTCTATAGGACGCTGGTAATTAATAATTTTGCGGATTCTTAAGTTGGGATTGATCAGAGTAATGGAATCAACAGATACGACACGGGTATAGTAGGTGGTCATCAAAAGTTCTAGTTGATTGCTATCGAAGCTAAAATGAGCGACTTTAGGTTTAGCTTCTTCGTAGGCGCGATCGCGTAAATAATCTCCCTCTATAATCATTGATTCTTCGACCTGAGGGACAAAAAGCATATTCAGTTGTTGGGACACCCGTTCACCTTTTTCAGAAACTGTCTCGAAACCAAGATGATAACCACACAGGTCATTGATATTAGGTAAGTCAGGTTGCTGATTATCGATCAACACCTTAGTTTTGAGGGCAGAAGACAGGGGTTCAATAGTGAATTGTGTACGGGAGCGCTCTACCTGCTGGTGAGTCAGATCGTGATAGCTACGTTGTGCGACCCAGGTTCCAACACAGCAATCAAAGAAGTATTGAAATTTGGATATAGACATGGTTTTGTTAATTAAAATTTTTAAAAATATTTATTTTAAAATTGTTACTATCTATTCTATTTTTTATAGTCTTAATTATGAGGTATTGGTTTAGCTAAATTGAAACAATTTATTAATTAAATGATCGAAATAGGGGGCTATTGTGTCTGGTTCAGATAATCGGTTTAAACTAGCTGCCTTTATCTCTTCTAATCCTGATACCATGGCGGGGATTGGGACTTGCATTTCTTTGTACAACAAGTTCATATAGTGCAGTCCTTCAGCACTGGTAAACTCGGTGCTACTGCCAGCAATTCCATAGGTAATACAGCGGAGAAAATGCCAAAAATCTCGCCAACACGCTTCTGCTCGTGGGGCGGGATAAAGACTACCCCCTGGTTTAGTAATATCAGGATATTGAGCCAATACGGTTTCCCGGGCTTCGGAAACAATATCAGAAGCGTTATCCCGCAAAAATTTGGCTGTATTGATTAAGGGTTCCGTATCTGGTGAACATGCTTTAATCTGGTGCAACTCATCATCGGTAAGATAGCGACGGTGATCATCAGCTGCCTGGAAATGCTGGATAATCTCTGGGGGATAGGAGTCTTGCCAGTTGGCAAAGCTGACAATTCTGGCTTTGGTAATTAGCTCTTTGAGATAGTCGCTTAGTTGAGTCGTCATGGTTGATTGTTGTTAAAGGTTAAAGCTTTAAGGTTGGTTGAAGGTTTAAGGTTGAAGGTTGAAAGGCCAAGGTTGACCATGTCATCAACGCAACGGTTAACAAAAACAAAAACTATAAATTGAAAAATTGAACTAGCCCTAGCTTCCGATAGCAACTAGGGCTAGTTCACTTCACAGCAGTATACTCAATTTTGACACTCCCCGGTCATTAGACGCGGGGATTCTGCTGACAGGGTAGAATTGGGTAGCTGCCACAATCTAACCCTCGCTACGGTCGTCAAACACCGTCTACTCAGTCGGTCTAGGTTAAGACCTAGCTTTCTGGCTACTTTGCGCATAATGTTTGCGCTACCGTTAAGATCTGCATTCACTAGAGACCTATTACTGGTACGATAAAGTCCACGCCTAACTCGTTTTCCTGATGCTTTCCACCCACATGGTTTTTATTAAACTAAGCCGCAGAGTCACCTCTGCGACTCGTCTCCAAAACCGT
>NZ_CEYLVT010000376.1:0-4262 GCF_982860115.1 Moorena sp. | reverse complement strand
CAGCCATGCAAAGCGCGAGTGGGGGAAACCCCCGCATGAAGGCGCTGCATCGCTACTAGATCGGTGCTTTTGAATAAAACAGGTAAGCATTGCTTTAATCTCTGTTACGTCAGCTGACCGCTGACCGCTGACCGCTGACCGCTGACCGCACCTCAAGTAGCGTGCGCTTCGCGCATATGCTTACGTTTAGCGATCGCAATCTCCGAGAATGACAGAACACAGATATAGCGCTGATCATACTTAGCTGATCATACTTATAGCAGTTCTTAATTATTACTCCCCATCTCCCCATCTCCCCATCTCCCCACACCTCCCTATCTTTCCCTACTCCCTACTCTCTACCCGGTTTCAGTTTCCTCCACTACTCTCAAGACGGCAAACACAACTGATTTGTTACGGTTCACACCAATCCCAACAGCCGTTAATTTTCGTAAATTAGACACAGGCAAGGCAACAAAAAGGGGTCAGGAAAAAAACATACATGGGTTTTGACCATAGCAGTCCTAATTGAAACGTGACGGAAATCAGAACTCTGGGTGGATTCTTCCCCAACTTCGGTGATCTTCCCTATCTTCCGACTATCACAGCTAATCGAGAATGGCGCTGATTACCCATAACTTTTTTCTTTCTTGCTGCCCCCTGACCGAGACAATCAGTAGATAATCGGTTATTCAATCAAGAACCGTCCCATCTTAGGTTCGGGAAACCACCCTTCATTAGACTGGCAAATAAAGTTCAGTATAAATAATGGTAATCCAACCGATGGTATAAAAACTGGCAACGGTTATTGCTTGAACCAATCTGACGGATATTTATTTAATCCTCTCCTACCCTACCAGTATTTGTAGTTATAGGCACCCGGAACACTCTTATGGCAAAAGTTGTTGGAATTGACTTAGGTACAACAAACTCCTGCGTAGCAGTAATGGAAGGTGGTAAACCCACGGTTATTGCTAATGCAGAAGGTTTTCGGACAACCCCTTCAGTCGTAGCTTATGCCAAAAATGGCGATCGCTTAGTGGGTCAAATTGCTAAGCGTCAGGCCGTGATGAACCCCGAAAACACATTTTATTCAGTCAAACGCTTCATTGGACGTAGATACAGTGAAGTCACCAACGAGGCTACGGAAGTATCTTACAAAACTCTCAAGGTTGGTGATAATGTCAAGCTAGATTGCCCAGCTCAAGGAAAGCAATTTGCGCCAGAAGAGATATCAGCTCAGGTGCTGCGCAAGCTGGTTGATGATGCTAGCAAGTATCTTGGGGAAACCGTTACCCAAGCGGTCATTACTGTACCAGCTTACTTCAATGACTCCCAGCGTCAAGCGACTAAGGCAGCAGGTAAGATTGCTGGGGTTGAAGTGCTGCGGATTATCAACGAACCCACTGCAGCGTCTCTGGCTTATGGTTTAGACAAGAAGAGCAACGAAACTATCCTAGTGTTTGACTTGGGTGGTGGTACCTTTGACGTCTCCATTCTAGAAGTGGGTGACGGGGTGTTTGAAGTGTTAGCTACCTCTGGTGACACTCACCTCGGTGGTGATGACTTCGATAAGAAAATTGTTGATCACCTAGCCAAAGAGTTCCAAAGCGCAGAAGGGATTGACCTACGCAAGGACAAGCAAGCTCTACAACGTCTGACTGAAGCCGCAGAGAAAGCCAAGATTGAGTTGTCTAGCGTTATGCAAGCTGACATTAACTTGCCTTTCATCACGGCTACCCAAGAAGGCCCTAAGCACCTGGATATGACCTTGACTAGGGGTCAGTTTGAAGATATTTGCTCTGACTTAATCGACCGTTGCCGGATTCCGGTAGAGAATGCCATCAAGGATGCCAAACTCGACAAGAGTGCCATTGATGAGGTGGTCTTGGTTGGTGGTTCTACTCGGATCCCTGCAGTCCAAGCGGTGGTCAAGAAGGTACTTGGCAAGGATCCTAACCAAACCGTTAACCCAGATGAAGTGGTAGCGGTAGGTGCTGCTATCCAAGGTGGTGTATTGGCTGGTGAAGTCAAGGATATCCTACTGTTGGATGTTACCCCCTTGTCCTTGGGTGTGGAAACTCTCGGTGGCGTGATGACGAAACTGATTCCTCGTAACACCACTATCCCCACCAAGAAGTCAGAAACCTTCTCCACTGCTGTGGATGGTCAGACCAACGTAGAAATCCATGTTCTTCAGGGTGAGCGGGAAATGTCCTCTGACAACAAGAGCTTGGGAACCTTCAGATTGGATGGTATTCCCCCTGCACCCCGTGGCGTGCCTCAGATTGAGGTAACCTTTGACATTGATGCCAACGGTATCCTGAATGTTACCGCTAAGGACAAGGGCACTGGTAAGGAACAGTCGATCAACATTACTGGTGCATCCACCCTATCCGATCAGGAAGTAGACCGGATGGTTAAGGATGCTGAAACTAATGCAGAGGCTGACAAAGAGCGTCGTGAGAAGATTGACCGTAAGAACCAAGCTGATTCTCTGACCTACCAGGCCGAGAAACAGATTAAAGAACTCGATGATAAATTGCCAGCAGCTGATAAAGAGAAGATCGAAGGGTTGATCAAAGACCTGCGAGAGGCAATTGCCCAAGAGGATGATGAGAAAATCAAGACTCTGACCACTGAGTTACAACAAGCTCTCTACAGTGTTAGTGCTAACCTCTATCAGCAAGCTGAGGGGGCTGCTGAGGCCACCGATGCTGGCGCACCCGGTCCTGATGCTGGTGCTTCTAGTAGCTCTGGTGGTGATGATGTCATTGACGCTGAGTTTTCTGAAACCAAGTAGGGGTTTAGCTAAGCATATGCGCGAAGCGCACGCGAAGCGAACAGCGGTCAGCGGTCAGCGGTCAGCGGTCAGCGGTTGGTCTTTAGTAGCATGGGCGTAGCCCATAAGCTAAAAGCTGATAGCTGATAGCTTATGACTGATAGCTGATAACTGATAGCTGAATACTTACATGGCTAATAGCTAATGGCAGATAATCCTAACGCTTAGTCTATCCTTGTCTAAAGTCTAATTAAGGTTGATGAGAATTTGATTACTCATCAACCTTTTGTTTATTGGATTTTAGGGAGTAGGGAGTAGGGAATAGGCAATAGGGAATAGGGAATAGGCAATAGGGAATAGGGAATAGGCAATAGGGAATAGGCAATAGGGAATAGGGAATAGGCAATAGGCAATAGGCACCCACCCCTAACCCCTCCCAGGAGGGGAAGGCAATAGGCAATAGGCAATAGGCAATAGGCAAAAAATTATCACAATTACAATAGGGATTGCTATATGATAAATTAGTAGCTAAAGTCTAGGCAAAAGGCAAAGGGCAAGAGGCAAGAGTCGTCACTTAGTAAAGTTTATTCAAAATAGGATAATCAGTACTTTTAGTAAAAGTAGTAAATGTTTAAAGTTTTTGATATATGACATTTTATCCTGATCTAAACCATTTGACTCTAAACCAGCTAATTGAAAGGTTTCACAAACAACCTTTAGAGGTAGAGGATGCATCGACATACTCGACATACTATAGTGAAATCGCTCTCTTGATTAGCCAACAGGGTGAGCAAGGGGTTGAGTATTTGTATGAAAGTATAAATTCAGCTGATCAAGAACGATTAAGGGGGATTATTTTTGCATTGACAGAGTCTGAAACCAAGACCGAAAAACTGCGCAAAATTATGCTTAGGTATCTTGATGACCAGCGCCCCATGATTGTTGCTGAAGCAATTGATGGGTTATGTAAACTAGAAGAGAAACATGCGATTGACCACGTTTTAGTAATGCTTGACCATTCTTCTCCCTATGTTAGAGGTAGTGTTTTGAGATTTTTAGCTCGATTATATCCTGAGCAAGCACTACCGCATCTGCTGGATAAACTCAAAGATCCACATTTTATTGTGAGGGAAAACGCTGTTGATGAGCTGGATGAATTGGGGAATACCTTGGCCGTGGGGCACGCTACGCGAACAGTAGTTCCTTATTTAAAACCACTTTTGTCCGATCCTAATCCTGATGTTCAGCAGGCTGTCCAAACCGCTATTCAAAACTTATCAACAATTACATAAGCTGGTCTTCATTTATATTTCATTGTTCTGACAGCAAGGGAGCAGGGAGCAGGGAGCAGGGAGCAGGGGGATAGGATTTGAGTTTTTTTTGATAACTGAATAATATCCAATTTAAATTCAAAAATGTTTATTATATCAGAAGTGTTGAACCCCGATTCCCTACTCCCTACTCCCTACTCCCTACTCCCTACTCCCTACTCCCTACTCCC
>NZ_CEYLVT010000375.1:0-4343 GCF_982860115.1 Moorena sp. | reverse complement strand
GGGTATGAATATGAACTTTTCGAGGTTCGTCCGGCTTGTGTGCGCCTTCATGTATTTATATTACGTAATATCTAAAGTTTTGTAAAGGGTTTTGCGAGTAATTTTCCCTCAGGTTATTAAATAATGTAAATAAGTAAGACTTATATAAACTAAGTATTGACAAATAAAGATTAAGGTGATATTAGCAAAAAAAAGTCAAAAAAAATAGCGTTCCCGTAGCGTGACCTTTGGTCACGCTACGGGAACGAACGCCTCTATATATATAAACTGAGCCTGGTTCTTTCCGTAACTCCTAACTTAGAAACCCATTCAAGACTCAGCACTCAACACTGAGCACTAAAAAAACCTCAGCCAGGAGGCCACTTCATTTGGCGTTGACCCAAGATGTGCAAATGCAGGTGATCAACCGTTTGACCACCATCAGCACCATTATTAATCACCAGTCGATAGCCATTGGTCAAACCAGCTTGCTCAGCAACTTGTTTAGCAGTTAACAGCAGGTGTCCCATCAGAGCTTGATCTTCCGACTCAGCTGCTGCCAGTTGAGGAATGGGCTTCTTGGGAATTACCAGAATATGAACTGGTGCCTGAGGGTTAATATCCTTGAAGGCAAGGGCTAAATCGTCTTCATAAACAATATCCGCTGGGATTTCTCGGCGGATAATCTTGCTAAAGATGGTTTCGCTCATAGCAGCTGCCATTACTATGTTTACTATATCAGCTGCAATTATGACAGAAAATGTCAGCTAGCTATAAGTCCCAGAGGGCAAAGCATTTAAATAAAAAACTAAGGTTTCAGGCATTAATTACTGTCTGAATGCTTCAGCTCTAACTTTCCTATCTATTCTTATTTACGGGCGGTTTATAAAAAAACGCTTAACTAATCATTAGGTTATAAACACCTAAAACAACTGCATAACCCAAAAAAAATATATTCAATTTAGTTATTATTGAATTGCAAAATAACTACTAAATATAACTAAAATAGTTTACTGCAATCAAATAAAAAAATATATATTTCAGCCCCCTTTTGTCTTTTGCCTTGTTAAAACACATTGAAAATGCGTTTTAGCTTAATCGTTACCATCAGCCCCTACACTTAGAGCGAGGGGCTAATGCTCTCAATCTAATGATCCATTCGTATTGGTGGAGTCATCACAATCGGTCCTGTTCTAGGAAAAGGTATGGGCCCGGTTTTAGGAAAAGGTATGGGCCCGGTTTTAGGAAAAGGTATGGGCCGTGGATGTTCAAAAACAGGAGGTGTTGGTTGGGGTATTGGGCGTGGACATTTCGGAAAAGGTTCTGGGTGTTCAGGCATGGGAACTGCCGTAGGTGCTGCACACAAAATGTATGGTGTTTGGGGAGTCGGACCACATCCACCCTGAACCATAGTATCTTGCTGATCTAGATCATTGAGAAAGGTTTCCTCATCGGATAACAACTCAAAACCGATGGGTAACTCAGAAATTTCCATTATTAGTTTTCCTCCATAGGAGTGTGACGGATGACTTTATTAAAGATTTCTGTAAGTCTACAAATTCTGTTTTAGATAAAAATATCAGTTTAGTCTAGCCAAAATGGCGAGTTTTTAGTTAAAAACAAGAGTATTAATAGATAAAGAGTAATGGGATAACTGCTGAAACTATAACAGCCTGATTATTGATTGTTAACTGTTGAGTGTTGATTGTTCTACGGTTAGGCACAAGACTTGCCCCTACTATCGGTTAACTTCTCAAGGGTAAACAACAAACATTTTCTCTTTAAGTCGTGCATGTACTGATCATCTACTAATATTGTGCAACCACTATCATCTGAAACGATTTCCTCATATCTATTGGATATAGGGCTGTGTACTCCGTCAGACCTAGAATCTATCCAGGTGAAATCGGCTGCCCCTGCTAAGAATTTCAATTTACTGGTGAGCTTTTCAGATCATCGTCAGCTACTGGTTAAGCAGGAAAGACCCCATAATGGTGGTCTTATAAATCATGAATTTTTCAATGAGTGGCAATTTCATCGCTGGCTGCAGCAGTTGCCCGACCAACACTGTCTAGCTTCATCAGTTTCCCAGATCCTTCATTTTGATCCCGATCATTGCATTCTGGTCTACAACTATCTAAATAACTATCTCGACCTGTTTAGTTTCTACTATCAAAACCAAGTTTTCCCTGAAGCGATCGCAACTGATATCGGAACAGTTGTAGGCAACCTCCATCGTGTTACCTTCAATCAACCAGAATGTCGGAATTTTCTAGACCAGGTACCAAAGGGGACATCTCCCTATCGCTTTGGCAATCCAGCTAAAGGAATCGGACGGCTTAGCCCAGAGATGTTTGGCTCAATCCCTAACAATGCCTTAAAGTTCTTTGTTCTCTATCAACGTTACCCCAGTCTGGTAAATGCGATCGCAGATTTGGAAACTGACTGGCATCCGAGTTGCCTAACCCACAATGACTTAAAATTGAACAACAT
Source organism: Moorena sp. (assembly GCF_982860115.1). Lineage (NCBI taxonomy): Bacteria > Bacillati > Cyanobacteriota > Cyanophyceae > Coleofasciculales > Coleofasciculaceae > Moorena > Moorena sp. Next base: position 1,871 of record NZ_CEYLVT010000375.1, on the reverse strand, counting down.
TTTGCTTCATAGAGACTGGGAGCAATTCTCAACATCTTCACCACCCGATCAGAGCATGGTGCGACTGATTGATTGGGAACGTTGTGCGTGGGGAGATCCAGCCTTTGACCTTGGAACTATAATCGCCAGCTACTTGGGAATCTGGTTAAGTAGCTTAGTAGTAGACCCCACGATTAAATTAGAAGAATCCTTGCGTCTAGCAGTGACTCCTTTACAAGTGCTTCAACCCTCCATCGCTGCTCTAACCCAAGCCTATCTTACCGCTTTTCCCGGGATTGAGTCGGCTCGTCCCAACTGGCTTAAACGAGTAGTTCAGTTTACCGGTTTGGCACTGATTTACCAAATTCAGGCAATGATTTACTATCAGAAATCCTTTGATAATACTGGAATCTGTATGCTCCAGGTTGCCAAAAGTCTACTCTGCCGACCACAACAATCTGTGCCAACAGTTTTTGGGATCTCAGAATCACAACTGATATCAAATCCGGTCATCCCCTAGAAAAGGGTTTTGAGCATACCTGTGAATTGTCAATTGAAAACTGCTATATAGACCTCATCTAATTTTAAATTAAATTACGATGCTATTTGACAACCCTTTTCCCAATCAACAACAAGCAGCTCTGGAAGACATTGTTAACAACATTGAAATCCAGTCCAATTTTTGTATCAACCATCCCAACTATCAACCCTTCGCCATACCTGATCAAACAGTAGCCCGCTTTCAGGAACTTCCTCAAGACATACAGCATAAGTATCTCAGTCTACTGCTGAGAAATTTCCTCTATGGCATCTATTACAATGGCTATCTGCGCACTCCCCTGGCACTCAACACAAGTGGCGCGGATATAGCACCCCATCAAAACTTAGAGAACAATACCCTGCTGGGAATAGACCTAGAATTTTACCAACAACTCCACGCCAAAAATCAAGGCACAGGCTACTTTGATTCCAATTGGCAGGTAATCTCAGAAGAAACCGATGGTTCAATAGCCGTCACCAAAGGTAGTTTGACTATGCATATTGAACGGGAGATTCATCTCAAATCTGAGGAAAAATCTGCTACTATCGGCAGCCTCGTTGCCATCCGGATGCCCAAGAATTTAATGCAAAATGGCTTTTATGTAGCAGTGGGTAATGTTGGTCAAGAGCGACAGGGCAATGGTGATATCGATTCTAAAACAGGGCGAATCTATTTTAATCTGACACCAGATGGAGCCCTTGCTGTCATGGATAGCATGACAAAATATTTGAATGCAGCAGCAATTCCTTTCACATTTAAAGTTCTATACAATCCATCGGAATACAAACGCCATGACTGCGGAGTACTCTACTTTGAGCGCTGTGATTCTGAAGTGGTCTTTGGGGTGATGCAAACCATATATCTACCAAACCGTTGCCATTTTCGCCCAGAAGTGCCTTTATTCACCAAGTTTTTGGCACCAGGACTGAGTTTTGCCGAAGAACCAACCCAAAAATTTACCTCTCAAGAAAGTTTTGGCATGAACCGCTGCCAAATTGTAGCCAATGGTTTAATGCAGGCTTGGCAAAACGGTAATAACACTCCAGAGGAGCGCCTCAACGCCATCCGCCAACAATTTTCTCAGTTAGGAATTGAATGGGAACGTCCTTACCTCAATCATGACTAAAGCTGCCCACAGCAAATTATGGGGAAGGGAGACAAGAGGGGTTAGACTCATAGTTAATTCGCCCACAGTAGCAAAAACAGGACTTAGGCAAAACTCGGCAACAAACGCGCTTATGTAAGCTAATCAGCATTTAAATTTCCCCTCGATCCACTTGTCCAAAAGCCGGTATACCATCTCCCCATCTCCCCATCTCCCCATCTCCCCATCTCCCCATCTCCCCATCTC
>NZ_CEYLVT010000374.1:0-4447 GCF_982860115.1 Moorena sp. | reverse complement strand
TTTAAAGCACGTAGGTGGCGGTTAGCTCTTAATTTGTTTTCCCTACTACTTTCATCATAGACGATCTCAAAACGATGAAAGATCCTGTCCGCGATTCATCCCACACTCATGCGCAGCATGAGTGTGGGATGAATCGCGGAGGAAGCTAAACTAACGCAAATTCACAAAAGGGCAATCAAGCATGTTATCCTGGCTGAGTTGCCAAACTAGGTAAGATGTTTAGGGCAAGGGCGAGGTCATAATACCCAGTATTGTCAATTTAAATGTCAATTTAAATCTTGTATGGATGCACAGAAAAAGAAATTAGCAGCACCGAGTGAATCTTCTGAATCTGTTCAGGAGCAGCAAGCAGATGCTCAGAGTCAACAACCGGATAAGGGTGGTACGCCATTCTGGAAGCAAGTACAGGAAAATTTCCAAATTATTGCGATCGCACTAGCCTTAGCTCTATTGATTCGACTATTTGTGGCAGAACCTCGCTACATTCCCTCGGATTCCATGTACCCGACTTTGGGAGTAGGCGATCGCTTAGTAGTCGAAAAAATCTCTTACCGTTTCCATACCCCAAAAGCCGGTGACATTATTGTGTTTGAAATACCGCCACAATTACAAATTTTGGGTTACTCAAAAGACCAAGCTTTCATCAAGCGGGTGATTGGCACATCCGGTGATACGGTTCAAGTCAAAGATGGCAAAGTTTATCGCAACGGTACTCCTCTAGAGGAGGACTACATTGCCCAACCTCCCAGTTATCAGATGGGGCTGGTGCAGGTGCCAGAAAATTACTTGTTTGTGATGGGAGACAACCGCAACAATAGCAACGATTCCCATGTTTGGGGTTTTCTAGGTAAAGACAAAGTCATTGGTCGTGCCTGTTTCCGTTTTTGGCCACTTAGTGAACTTGGTTCGATCTGAACTATAACAGGAGTTTTAAATTGGGTGAGGTACGTAAGTATTCAGCCGTCAGCTGTCAGCTGACAGCTGACGGCAGTAATTACAATTACCCATTACCCATTACTAATATTATTAAGGTTGTGTAAACTTAAGCCCTCTACGGATTTCGGAAATTACTATAAGTTTAACTAATCAATTTTCAGACTTAGGCCGGATGCGAATTGCATGCTCGACCTATCTAATTTCCTTCAAGTAATCATGCTTGCTGTTAAACCTAATTTTCTCAAGCCTTGAGATCACAAGGCTAACTTTAATCGACATCAGGCTTTATTTCATAATTATCGGTAGCGACTAGATCGCGTCCGCGCTTCTCAAATGATTGAAACACAAATCATTTGTAGGGGCGCTTTGCTTTTGCCTGCAAGATGTGCGCCTAATTATGTGGGTCGGTAGCAAGTGCAAAACCCTTAGGAAAAACTGGTAAATAAACGCCTTTATTTAGATTTATTGGGTAAGTCCTTAGTTATCAAATTCAACCCCAAACAAGTCTAAAGTTTATTGATTAACTTAATTATTTTAACATCAGTATAGTTTAGTAAATTAGTAAATTAGTAAATTATTTTTTACTAGTAATTAATTAATATAAATAAAACTTATATATTACAAGATGATGATTTTGTGAATCATAACAATTCATCCTTTTGTCGAGATAAAAGTCTAGTTAAATGTAATGAATATAAACCTGTGTAAAAGGTAATTGATTTTATCTTTTTTAGGTTTACCGATCCTAAGCATATGCGCTACCTCACAGGCTAGAAGCCTGTGCCACGTACGCTACGCGAATAGCTATCAGCCATTGGCAAAATGCCAAGGGTTAAATGCTTATTGCCGATATTACTTTCGAGTATCTAATTGATATCAATTCCAATAGCATCAGTATTGTCTAAAACAAGAGAAATCAAGGACAAATATCAAAAAAACAGACTATCTATAAAACCAATAAACAAAACGAAATTGATATCAATTATAAACTTATATTCACTATCTAAATCTAAATACTTGCAGCATTAAACTATCATGAAAACATTACCAATAGCTATGGCTGGGGCAGTAGTTTTTAGCCTATTAACAATGGGAACAGCCCAGGCGTCATCCTTCCTCTCTACTGGAATTGGACAAGTTGGAAAGATTGATACCTCAACCGGAACATTTACACCATTGAACAAGAACGGTATCACCTTTTTTGATATAGCTTTATCGAATAGTGGTGATCTATTTGGTGTCACTGGTGGCACTACCGGGGCTTTGTATAGTATTGATAAAAACACAGGTTCATCTTCTAAAATTGGTAACCTTGGTGTGTTTCTAAATGCTTTAGATTTTTCTAATGAAAATGTCCTTTACGGCGCTGGAGATGATAGTTTTTATACTATTGATCCCTCTAGTGGAGCTGCATCATTAGTAGCCAAAATTCCTAACTTCATCAGCAGTGGTGACATAGCATTTGATGCTGTAAATAATCAATTTTTTGCCACATCACTTTCTGTTGACGGCAGGTCTGACACCTTGTTTTCTATCGCTCTAGACGGTACAGCTACTGAGATTGGTAGTATCGGCTTTAGCGATATATATGGCTTGCTCTTTGAAAATGGAACGTTGTTCGGTTACACAGGTGATCAACAACAGATCACCATTGATCCAACCACAGGAGCAGGTAGTTTTAGTAAGAATGTCGTCGGGGGTGTCGGTATGCTCTTTGGAGCAGCAGCTATTCCTAGCACTACGGTTCCTAGCACTACGGTTCCTGAACCCATGTCGGTGCTAAGTCTGCTAGCAGTAGGAGCCTTTGGTGCCGGTGTGCTCTCTAAGCAAAAACCGTAATAGTAACGCTATAGTTAAACGCTATAGTTAACTGTTGAGGATTCACGGTAACTAACCTACACTCTCTCCAGTACTAAGCGAGTGACGAGGAGCTGGTCTTTACGGGATAACGTTGGGGGACGACCTGGAGCAGGGCGAGATGGGTGTTGTGTTCTCAGAGCACAAACCATTGCTTGAAAAGTTTTTGGGGTAATTCCGAAGCGCCGTTTGAACTGTTGAGCTGAGAGATTTTGAGCAGATGCGTAATTCATCAGCCGAAGGATGTCAAGGGAATAAATTTATTATTATAGCATGAAATGTATTTTGCAAGAGGTCTATTGATCTTACCCCTGAAGCCTTTTGTTGATGGGGGAAATAACTCATCCATAGATGGAAGCGCCGGCAACCTGGACACTGGAACGAGCGGTTCGCCAGAGGCAACTTTCGAGCAGTAGCTCAAGAGTTCTGAATATAACTGGATACTTGATAAAGCGTCCGCGATGGCGTGGTGTATTGTGATAATCAGATGGCTAGCACTATTTTCACCAAGCTCCTGTTCTTGCACAAGTACAGCTCGCAACAGGACTTCACTACTCTCAATTTGGGTGTTTAGTTCTTCGAGAACTGTTTCTTGCCATTGTCCCTCATACTGCTTATCCAGAACTCGCAAAGGAATTTTTTTTGCTCCAGTTTCAAAACGAAGATTATCCAAATCACCGACGATTCGAGAATTGAGTCGAGCATGATGGTCTTGAATAAGATCGAGTGCCTGTCTGACAATTTCTTCACTCAGAGGGCCGAAAATGCGCCCAATAACCACTACATTTGATGAGTTAGTAAGGCGATTTAATATTTCAGCTACTTGCTCTGCGGCACAGAGTTTTCTGTTATCAATCATGACTATTTACTCTTCTAAATCTGTTCCTTTATCATGGAGTATATTAGGTATGGGAGGATTCTCTTTTTTCTACACCTAACACACTCCCACACTCTTCATTAGTTCAAGGAATTTCCTACAAGCTAGAGCATACCATAGTTTATGGAAAATCTGTTTATTGAATCATTATTTATTGTTCCGTATCAAGACCAAAACTAAGGAGTATCAGGGATTTCTATTTATTAGTAAAAATTATTACCATGAGTCCGAAAAATAATAATATACAGCAGTTTTAGCGCGTTATAAGGTATATGTATTGACGGTTAAAAATTTAGAGTTTAGAAGTTATCTAGGGTATAACTACTACATGGTCAGGACTTACAGATTAGGAACGAGGGGCTTTCGAGATTGCTATCCTGATGGACTGCTCCGCAAACGCTGTCGCTTGATTCCGACAGAAATACCTTATTCTGCGTAAGTCCTGATGGTGATAAAATGGTTTAAAAAATACTCCAAATCTTATGTCATCATTACTAATTGCTCAATGGCAAGAAAAGTTACTGGTAACATTTACTATTCAAGCTGTTTACACAAGCATCAAACTTGGGTTGATAGATGGATTAAGTACTGTTGATAAAACTTGCCAAGAACTTGCTACAGAGTTAAAGGTTAATGAGAATGCTCTACTGCATCTTATACGTTTATTGACCGACAATGGTTTGGTTGACTCCGATTCCCTATTAGCCCAATTATAATGATACTTAATCGACATACTCTTCGATAAACTTCCTAAGTTCCTTCACCTTAAACTCCTTA
>NZ_CEYLVT010000373.1:0-4518 GCF_982860115.1 Moorena sp. | reverse complement strand
CAAGAGGCAAGAGGCAAGAGGCAAGAGGCAAGAGGCAAGAGGCAAGAGGCAAGAGTTACATTTGATAACTGTTATAATAACTGGTAATTAACTAACAACTATTGCCTCAAGTTATAGTACCATATAAGTGTAATGACTACCGTTTTATTTTGGGATATCGACAGCACTTTATTAACCACAAAACGAGCCGGGATATTTGCCCTAGAAGATGCGGCTAGTGAGGTAATTGGTGAAACGGTTTCACTGACAAATATAGAAACTGCAGGAATGACAGACCCAATAATTGCCGCTAATATTCTCAAGCAGTACGGTTTGTCCCCAGAACCGAAATTGGTGGATCAACTGCTGGAAGGCTACGTTAACTACTTGCCTCAAAGTTTGCCCCGCCGAGAAGGATATGTCCTAGAGGGGGTAATCGAAATTCTAGATGCTTTGCATGATCGCACTGATGTGGTTTCGATGTTGCTAACAGGAAATATCGAAGCAGGAGCAAAGGCAAAATTAACCTATTATGGCTTGGCTGATTACTTTAGTGGTGGTGGATTTTCCGATGAAACTGAAACTAGAGTTGATATTGCCCAACAAGCTTTAGCGATCGCATCCGAAAAGTATGGTGCAATCCCATCGGAAAAGACATACGTCATTGGCGATACTCCCCATGACATTCACTGTGGCAAAGCCATTGGTGCTCGTGTGATTGCAGTTGCCTCTGGTAAATATGACCAGGAGTCCCTAGAGGAACATCAGCCCTGGTGGGCGATACCATCCCTGCCATCATCAAAAGTGTTTATGGAAAAGATTGGCTTGAAAAATTAATTCTCCCACTATCCCATCCCTGCTGATTGCAACGCCATGTCCATCAAAATCTGATGAGCGGATTCTTCTTTAACCCCTTGAGCTGACTGTCGTTGGATATAGGTGCCATCAGACTGTAAATCCCAAGCTTGACGGTTATCTGCTAACATAATTGCCAGGATTTCTTCCAAATCTTTGGTAATCTCTGGGTCTTCCACTGGTGTCACTGCTTCTACCCGTCGATCCAAATTACGACGCATCCAGTCCGCACTGCCAATATAGACTTCCTCTTGACCCTGATTTTGGAAGTAAAAAATCCGTGAGTGTTCTAAAAAACGACCGACGACACTTACCACACGGATATTTTCACTGACTCCTTTAAGACCAGGACGCAGACCACAAATTCCCCGTACAATCAAGTCAATTTTTACACCAGCTTGTGAGGCGTTGTAGAGAGCCGCAATCATCTTGGGGTCTAGTAGGGAATTCATTTTGGCAACAATACGACCTGTGCCCCCGTTGCCGCAATGTTCAATCTCCCGCTGAATCATTTCGAGCATGCGATCGCGTAAACTAAATGGTGCGACCAACAACTTTCGATAAGACTTTTGCCGTGAGTAACCGGTCAAAGAATTAAACAAATCTGTCAAATCTGCTCCTAAATCATCACGGCAACTCAATAGTCCTAAATCAGTATATAGTTTGGCAGTCTTAGAATTATAATTCCCCGTCCCAATGTGAACATACCGACGAATTTTATCCCCCTCCCGACGCACCACCAGCACAATTTTGGTGTGAGTTTTTAAACCCACCAAACCATAGATCACATGGACTCCAGCCTGTTCTAACTTCCTTGCCCAGACAATATTATTTTCTTCATCAAAACGAGCCTTTAGTTCTATGAGCACCGACACTTGCTCACCATTTTCTGCTGCTCTAATCAAGGCATCGATAATGGGTGAGTCACCAGATGTGCGATATAAGGTCATTTTGATGGCTAGGACATCTGGATCTTGAGCGGCCTGGGTAATAAAACGCTCTACCGTTGCGCCAAAGGAATGATAAGGATGGTGTACCAGCACATCCCTACTGCGAATGACGCTGAAGATATCTTCCACATTCTCTTCCCCGATCGGAAAGCGCAGGCGTCGGGGCACCACTGGTTCCCACACAGGGTCTTTCAATTCTGGCCGTGGCAATGCCATCAACGACATCAAGTCACCCAGTGCCAACAGACCGTCGAATTCATAGACATCGGTTTCCTCAAGTTCCAGCTCTCGCATCAGCGTGTGCCTGACTAACTTGGAGGTAGTCACAGGAATTTCCATGCGCACGGCAGAACGTCCAAACCGTCGTTTCCGTAGTTCCTCTTCAATCGCTATCAGCAGGTCATCGGCCTCGTACTCCTCTACTGTCAAATCAGCATTGCGGGTAATGCGGAAGGGATGACACTCCTGAATCTTCATCCCTGGAAACAGGGACTGCAAATTATGGGCAATGATTTGTTCAAGAGGAACAGCAGTCCAACTAGTAGTTTGTCCATTCTGTTGTTGCTGCAATTTTTCTGGGAGGGGTACAAAGCGCTTTAAGACTCTAGGAACTTTCACCCGAGCAAACAATTCTGCTCCCGTTTCCGGGTCTTTGACCACTACCGCCAGATTCAGGCTGAGATTGGACATGTAAGGAAAGGGATGGCTGGGGTCCACAGCGAGGGGAGTCAGAACTGGAAAAATTTGCTCGGAATAGTAGTTTTCCAGGTAATTCCGCTGTTTCTGGTTCAAGTCCACGTAGTCGAGAATGTAAATCCCTGCTTTGGCTAGCAACGGTCGCAGTTCCTGCTCACAGTGTTGATGCTGTTGAGTTACCATCGGTAACAGCCGCACTCTGATGGCATCGAGTTGTTCACTGGGTGTGCGACCATCGGCTGTCCGTTTACTAACTTGTGCTTCCACCTGTTGTTTTAAACCAGCCACCCGCACCATAAAGAATTCATCAAGATTAGAGCTAAAGATGGCCATGAACTTCAGACGCTCTAACAGAGGTGTTCGGGGGTCCGTTGCTTCATGTAATACTCGGTTATTGAACTCCAACCAGCTCAGTTCTCGATTGAAGTAATAGTCAGGGTCACTCAGATTAAGCTCAATTGTGTTCTGTGCTGTGGTCTGTGCTGTGGTCTGTTCAAATTCAGGCGTATTATTTTTAAATTGAAAATGGATATTTTCAACTTCAGACTTATTCTTTTTAGCTTTACCCATCATCCTCAGAGTTAACCCACTTGATCAGGCTCTTTTATGGCAACGAGAGAATAGTCACTGAGATTCTACCGTTAAACGAACCTCAAGGATTAAACACTTCGTCTTCTCTACCTACCCACCACTGACCTAAATTCATCAAATCCTGGTGAATATCTTCTAGTTCTCTGATATATGCTTCCGATGATAGGGTGGCGCGGCGCTCCTGAAGCTTCTTCAGACGAAGTTGCAGCAGTAACCAGGGTTTGGAGATGCCGTCAGTAGCTTCTATATATTGCGCTAATTCTTTACTATTCATGACTTTAAGTTGAAGTTTGTCTAATTTTTTAATTAAGGTAACACGTAATGTTAATAACTGTAAAATTATTTTTAGTTAGAATAGTTATATGGTAAAATTTAATACTTTTTAAACTCAGTGAAGTCAGTGCGATGCTCCAAAAGAGCCGCTACGCGAACACAAAACCCTCTCCCTAGATTAAATAGGACGCTATTAACTAGCGCTAGTATAAAAATCCGATTAGCCCGAAGGGCTACGCTACGCGATCGCCTTTGGCGCGGCTTTGCCGATCGGCTCAACTCAGGTACAGTCAAGTTTCTTACCCCCACTCCCGATTCCCGACTCCCTATCTTCAGATCTACTATCGCTTTAGAACACAAATTGCTATAAATTACTATGGGTAGGGGGGGGATGGAATAGATTGGGCTAACTAAGTTAGTTAACTAACTTAGTCGAGTCGGTTGTCAAAAACCCTGATTAGCCTTGGCTATCCTGGGGCTATTCCTCCCTTACCGATATTTAGCACGTGCTCTGACCACAAGCGAACTCTAAAAAATATGTTGAAAAAAGTTATTGCCCAGCTCAAAGACTGGTTCCCTGCTCCAGAAGTCCATGCCCACTGTGACGGACCTTGCGGTGTGTATGACCCAGCTGCTGCACGTATAACCGCTGAGGCAGTACTCTCCATGACCAAGAAGATCCTTGATCTTGAGCCACCTGCGAGTAATGATCAACCGGCATTAGCTGCTTACCACAATACCCTATCCCGGTTCATTGCTATTAAGGAAGAGCAGGCTCAGAAGACCAAAGAGGAAATACTGATCCTGTGGACAGACTATTTCAAGCCAGTACACTTGGAGCAGTTCCCAGACCTACACGATACCTTCTGGAAAGCTGCAAAGTTATGCTCTGCCTGCAAGGTGGAAGTTAGCCTTCAGCACGCCAATGAGCTACTTGATGCAGTAGAGAATATCCACAAGATTTTCTGGGCAACCAAGAATCGGGATATCGTCTGGTATAAAGCTAGCTAAACCTCAGAATGGTGAATTAAGAATGGTGAATTAAGAATGGTGAATTTAGAATGTAGAATCCAGAATGCAGAATGTAGAAGGTAGAAGGCAGAAGGCAGAAGGCAGAAGGCAGAATGTAGAATTCTTAATTCTTAATTCTTAATTCTTAATTCTTAATTCTTAA
>NZ_CEYLVT010000372.1:0-4520 GCF_982860115.1 Moorena sp. | reverse complement strand
GAATGGGCATCTTGGTGGAATGGGCATCTTGGTGGAATGGGCATCTTGCCCGTTACAATTTCCCGGCAGGCAGGACGCCCACCCTACTCCTATTCATTCTGCTCCTCAAAAATGCCAAAATTCACTCAAAAATTCCCACACTCCCCATCTCCCCACATTCCCTGGGAGTAGGGGGAGAAAGATTTTGTCTGGATATCGTAAGTGTGGAAAATTATCCAGATTTGATATAAATTAAGATATTTTTAACTATCAACAATCAATAATTTTCAAGACTTATTTTTTTTATAAACAGATATTAAATTAGCATAAAAGTGTTATTTGTTGATTAAATTTTTTCTATAATCAAGTTATGTAACATGGTGCAAATAATAATATATGCGGGATATATTAGCCTTGCTTTACATCTCAAATAAAAATGCTATACAATATTAATTGTATGCAAATTTACTGATTATAAACGTGGCTATTTTAACAGAATCTGAAGCATTTCCCCTAATACAGCACCCAATAAAAAAAGAAAGAGAATTAGCATCTCCTGTGCTAAAATGGGCAGGTGGAAAGACTCAGCTTCTGCCACAAATTCGAGAGAGATACTCACCAAAGCTACGCCAGGGCACTCTGACGACTTATATCGAGCCCTTCATCGGAGGAGGCGCAGTTTTTTTCGATATTGTCAACAGTTTCGATATCCAGAAAGCTTATCTATTCGATACCAATCCTGAGCTGATTATCCTTTATAAGGTTATCCAACAGGATGTTGAATCCTTGATCAATGAACTGTTAAAGCTTAGTAATACCTACCTGCCCAAAGATGATCAACGTCGCAAAGCATTATACTACGAATATCGTAACAAATATAACACCTTTGATAAACAAATCGATGCTAATGGTTACGCTCAAGATTGGATCAAGCGAGCTGCTATAACGGTTTTTCTGAATAAAACCTGCTTTAACGGTCTGTATCGGGTCAATAGCAAAGGAGAATTTAATGTTCCAGTGGGACGATACAAAAATCCTAAAATTCTGAATGCCAATAATCTGCGAGCTGTCTCCAAGCTATTCCAAATTGCTCACATAGAACAAAGGGACTTTAGTCAAGTCCTGGACTATGCTGATCATAGCACCTTTATTTACTATGATCCTCCCTATCGTCCTATCAGCAAAACCTCCAATTTCAATTCCTATCATTCCCTGGAATTTGATGATAATGAGCAGCGTCGTTTACGGGATGTGTTTGTGAAAGCTGATCAGGCAGGAGCCCATCAAATGCTCAGCAATTCTGATCCAACTAACTATGTTAATGATTTGTTTTTTGATGACTTATATCAAGGGTTTACTATTGAGCGAATCTTGGCATCCCGTAGAATAAATTCAAAAGGAAATAGCCGAGGAAACATTAGAGAAATTCTGGTTAATAACTATTAAAATAACCTTCAAACCAATCTGAAAAGGTAGAATTACAATCATGTAACTATAGGAGTAACTATAAGAAGCTAGAGGGGGGAGAGGGGGAATAATTTTACCATTGGTTCTTTTTATTAAAAAAGGACATAGGACATAGGACACAGGACAAATTCGATGAAATTTCATTCTGTATTTAGGGAAAATCTTGGCTGTAATGACCCTGACAGCGTATTCGAGTATGTGATGGCAACCCTGAAACCCTCTATTGTGAAATGGGATTATTTCGTAAATTGGAATAAGGTTAGCGAAAAGGTTAGAGATATTGAGATTAATCTCAATCTTTTGAACTATCTTGTGGGCAAAGATAATGTTGAAGAAGAAGCAAGAGTGTTATTCAGAGAACATCCAAAGCTAATCTCTATCATTCCAGCCTTGCTAGCTTGTCGTGATAATAAGTTTCATATTTTAACCGACTATCAATCAGGAGAATTTAACTATGATGATTTCAGTTTCAACAAGGAAGAAGATGTCACAGAAGAAGATATTAATCAAGCTATTCTTTTCCTAAAGGAGTTAGGTTTCCTAGAGCAAATCACCTCAAGACGTATCAACTCCCTCACAGATTACTTTGTCGGTGTCGAGGTCGGTCTAGATACAAATGCTCGCAAAAACCGAGCCGGTAAAGCCATGGAAGACATCGTCGAGTACTTTGTCAATTCTATCTGTACTCGTCATGGCTTTCAGTACATCCCGCAGGCTAAGTCAGATGGCATCAGATCAGAATTTGGCAAACATCTTACCATCAAAAAAGCGTCTAAAACGATTGATTTTGCAATTAATACTCCTAATAAACTCGTTTTAATAGAAACAAACTTTTATAGAGGTGGTGGCTCTAAACTAAAATCGACAGCTGGTGAGTACAGCGAGATATTCTTACAGTGGAAAAAAGATGGTCACGAATTTATATGGATTACCGATGGTGTTGGTTGGCTAACAGCTAAAAGACCTCTTCGCGATACCTTTGATAAAATTGATTACATTCTAAACTTGGATATGGTTGAAAAAGGTGTCCTAGAGGCTTTGATATTAGACCACTGATTCTCTTTGGAGTTTAATGGATCATATAGCGTTTGTATCTAGGTTGTAAACACACTTATTTTCTTTCCCTAAGGGAGTATGTTCACAAGTCAAATCGAAATGCTATAAGTCTCAAAATAATCAGCATTAACTTGAAAAAGTTTAAGTCTTAAGAAACTCACATTATAAACCCAGATATAGTCAAAAAAAAAGAGCCGTAGACATAATGTCCACGGCTTTTTCAATCCCACAGTAAGTGGATTTAAATTTTGATGTCACTCAGATCCCAAACCTAACCTGATGTGATCTTATTTGATTGGCCAAAGGTCACGCTATGCGACCAGACCGGAGCCTTTGCCTGGGGGGAAAACCCCCCCAAAATTTAAAGTGTTATGGCAACAGCCAATACTTCATCATTGTAGTAGTCATACCAAATCCGGTTGCCATACCCCCTTAATAAATTAAATAAACTCTAGCCAATGATAATCAGTCAAATTTCTAATTTCTTCTTTCATTCCACTGAGAATATTACAACGGGAAACCAAAGTTTTTTCCATTTCATCAATGGTTTCAAAGTGCTCATTGACCAAGGGCTCATCTACTAAACACCATAGTCTTTCGGCTGGTTGTAACTCTGGGGAGTAAGCTGGTAAGTATTCCACCATTATGCCTGAGGGAAGATTAACTTTTTGACTGCGATGCCATCCCGCATTATCTTCTATCAATAAAACTTTTTTTTTCAGAAATACCAGCATCAACGGCAAAGTTTTGATACACTAGATTCAACCATAATGTGTTGACTCTAGGGATTAGATACCACAAAGTTTCTCCAGTTTTTGGTTTTACAAATCCATAGACATATAACCATTCATAGCGATGGTTAACTATTGCCGTTGGTCTTTCCCCTATGGGACTCCACACTTTCCTTAAAATTGGTTTTAATCCCACTCTATGTTCATCGAAAAACCAGACATCTATATCAGCCAGGGGATATTTTTGTTCTAGTTTTTTGACTTTTAAAGGTAAATTTTGTTTAAATTTTTCTTGTTCATATGCATCTGCTTTCCTATGTTTTGGTCTGGGACTCTGATAGGAGTATTTGAGCTTTTTTAGGTAATCCCAGCCTCTTTGATTCCAAACTTTTTCCACACCATTTTCTTTTTCGATCCAGCGAGCTACTTTTGGTCCAGTCCACATCCCCCCATCTGAGGGTTTTGACTTTAATTTTTGGGCTAATTTTTCTAGTTGTTTTTCCGTTAACAATGACTGTTTACCACCTCGCCGTAGAGGAGATTTATTTTTGAGATTTTCCACACCTTCTTTTCCTAACTCATTGTATTTTTTAAGGATTTCTTTAGCATAATCATAATTAATTCCTACAGCAGAAGCACTATTCTTGAGAGTCCAGCCCAAAGACACTTTCCACAGTAAGTGCCATCTCCTTGATGCCACAGGCTCTGTAGTTTTAAGGTATTTTTGTTTAAGTTGATCGGAACTAAAATGGGGAGCTAAGTAGGCTTTTCTGGGCATGGCATTGATGCAGATATACTTTCTTTAATTATAAGTGGTGCGTGGCAACCGGATTTGGTATCACTTCGTCTGGAACACCAGTTGGCTCCAGAGGGCTCCACTCGCAAATCTCGGCATATCCGAGTGCATAAAGCATGTGCATACTATGCATTACTGCTTGACGAGAGCCTTTCATAGTGTGCTCAACAGGTTGTTTCTTTAGGTTTGGGTTTTTTGACATGAATCAAAGATTGAATTCGTCGTTATATTTATAATAATAATGATTATATTTTAAGTTGTCAAGGGTTTAAAAAATTTTTTTTTGGGAAGTTTTAGGGGTAATAAAAAAAGCGATGCTATGAAAAATCATCACTTTTGTGGTTAATGTAATTTCACTTATATAGCCTTTCTAAATGAATTAGAAAAAGCGATGCATTCGGCCAAAAATCCCTATATACTTGATCAATTATTGCCTTATTGCCTATTGCCTATTGCCTATTGCCTATTGCCTATTGCCTATTGCCTACTCC
>NZ_CEYLVT010000371.1:0-4592 GCF_982860115.1 Moorena sp. | reverse complement strand
CATTGACGAAGTATGCGTGAAAATTGCTTCAATTGCTGGCAAATACAAATGACTCCGATGCGCTCATTTTACCCAAAACCTAAAACCTAAAACCTAACACCTATCTAGGGTTGAGCTTTGTTGTCACCCCGTTAGCACTTAGAGTTACGTTTTCCTAATTTAACGCGGACTCAATATACTGTCACCAGTCCAAAATCCCAAGAATATAAGTGTTTTGCTTGGGTGGCGATCGCGAAAGATGGTGGCAACCTACCCCAGAAGATCACTTTATAATTTAGAATGAAGAATTTAGAATTTAGAATTTAGAATTTCAGCTGATACGCATTTAACTTGGGTTTTCCCTGTTACTTTTTAGCAATTTATATATCCCAATCTAAATGCTGAACAGCTTAGAATTTGGCGTTGCTTAATAATGGCATGATTTTAAGAATTTTTAGGTGCTCTTGACCCATTAAGAATTAAATTCGCCATGGGTCGCACCTGTGGAATGGGCATCTTGGTGGAGCTGGCATCTTGGTAGAACTGGCATCTTGCGTAGAACTGGCATCTTGGTAGAACTGGCATCTTGCCAGTTTCAATAGATTCCCGGGCGGGCAGGATGCCCACTCTACTCCTATTCAAAAGAAGATTCAGCAACGGCTATAATGTAGAATTCTCCATTCTAAATTCTCCATTCTAAATTCTACATTCTACATTCTACACTCTGCTAGATATTGTCTGGTGGATGGGTAAGTTTTCGGTGCGTTACACTTTGTTAACGCACCCTACCAAAAGGCGATGCTACTTAAGTGCTTTACCAGTCAATCTCACCTTCGTAAGCCACAACTAAAGCAATAGTTGTAATGTTTTCGGGACTTAAAAATCCGTTTTCCTCCGGATCCGAAAGTAACCAAGGCTGTGTAAAAATGTCATCAATTTCGCTATGAGCCTCCTCAGGTTTTGCGGAAACAATACCGTTTTCATCCTTGTTGAGTTTGAGCGAGATTGGTTCATTATCAGCGATACTTAGTTCCAGGGTGGGTAATGGCTCGACCGTATTACCGCTGTCGGATAAGTGCAGTTGCAAGTAAATACTAGAGCGTTCTCCAGTAGAAGCGGAAATACTGTAGTTTTTCAGGTTGCCACGGAATAGATTGGGTGAGACAACAAAGGATAGCTCGTTGTGATTGGGACTTTGGAGTAACTGTTGCTTTAAGTTAAGAACCACCTGTCCGGTGAAGTTCTTAAGAGTCTCGGCTACAGTGTCAAAAATAGTAGAACCCCCTTCTGGCATTGCTGTATACCTGAGGGTGATAATCACATCGGTGATACTCTCAAAGTCGAAGCTGTTGTTGGCTTTCGGCATTTCCAAGTTCCAGGAGGAAATCGCCCCCGTGCCTTCAAAGGGCAAATACCGCTCGTCTTGGAAGTTGAGAACAAACATACCGCTATCGTTGACTCCCTTGGAAATGGCAATTTGTTGGTTTTGCCGCCAATTTTGCCGTAAGATTCCCGTATCGGGTTCGTTACCTTCTAGGGTTAGCAACCACTTAACCGCATTGGTATCGGGTTTGATTAATACCTTGTCCCCCTCTTGGCTAAGTGTGGCGTTAATGTTTTGGTAAGGACCGACCACTGCGGGAATCGATAGCTCGATGGTTTTGATTTGACGGCAGTAATGACTGGGGAAGTCGAGGGCAAACAGCTTTTCGTCAAAGCTAAAGTGGCATTCTCCTGTTGTCTTTAATTCCAGGAAAGCTTGGGGGTCGAATTGACGCAGGGAAATTATTTTTTCGATTTCCAAGCGGCGTTTGTTTCCATCCAGATAAGCCTTTTCTAACTGGTTGAGTTCTAACATCAAGCTTTCCCCTGCCAACAATCCTTTTTTGTTGCTGTCCCAATGGATGGGTTGGATGTAGATATCGTCCTGGTTCAGTTCGTACTGGTAGGCTTTTTGGGCAGAATAGGCCATATCCAAGGCAATTTTGTAGGTCTGGAAGTACAAAATCGACAAGCGACCTAACATCCATTGATACAAGTCTTTGTTGGTAAATTTGTGTTTGAGGAATTGTTCCACCTCTTGGGAATGGGCGATGCTCTGCTGATGAACCTCCAGATCGGCAAGAGCTAGCTCTACGCGAACTCTTGCCGCTTCAATTTGGGCTTCGATTTGCTCCACATCCCATTCTGCCATTTGCCATTGCAATTGCCAGTCTTCTTCCCGACGTTGGAATTGAGCGGTGGTTGAAGCAATAGAAGCGCTATGAGTGAGAATACCCGCCGTACCATCAAGTATGGCAGAGCCCATATTAATCGCCTCGCCATATTGCATCCCCCCAAAGGCAAATCCAAAGGTATTAGGCAATAGGTAGCCGGCTATTGCACCACCTCGGACGGCGGCGGCTGCAATCTGGGGGGCTAAGGCTGCACCCATGAGACTTATAGTAGCTTGTTCCCCCGGGTTCCATCCTGCTGTGATTAAGTCTTGATAGTGTTGGGCACGACCTTGGGCTGAGGTTAAACTCTGTTGCAACGCTGTCAGGTTGGCTTGTGCTTCTTCAATTTGCTTTTCTTTGGTTTTGCTAATCAATTGTAACAAGATCGGTTCTTGGGTAGCACGCAACACGGCTAGTTCTTCAGCATCTTTTTTCTCTAGGGTACTCAGCAGGGTAGAACCCAGTTGCATTAAGGTTGAGGTCATGGCTTTAGCCCGTTCTAGCAGATGGGAAAAGCGATAGTGGGGTACGGTGTCGGTGGTGGCTAATTTGAGGGAACCATCCCCTGCCGCAGCTAGGCGCACTAATTGGTTGGGATCGATGGGCGGGGCGAACAAGGCGAGTTGTCGTTCCACGCCTTGGATATTTTGGCAGTGGCGGATTTTGAATAGGCGGTCTTCGACTCGTTCCCAGTATTGGGCGAGGTCTGGGTTTTCGCTGACGCAGAAGTAAGCGTCAATGGCGTTAAAGGGCACCTCATCGCCGAACTTATTGAGAACTTTGTCGTCTAAATAGTTTTCTAGGTCGATGAGGAACTCGGGAATGCCATCTGGGTATTTCTCGCGAATCTCTGCAAAGCTGGCGGGTTTAGGAGTGCGAACTTGACCGATATTTTGGGGTTTCGGACCGAGTAAGTCATGGGCGAGCATATATAGGGTGGTGGCTTGGGTTATCGACTCCCAGGTGTCTTGGGTAAACAGGGAGTCTGCCCAGTCTAGCAGGTTGTCGATATAGCGCATGACTACGGCTTTTTCGTAAGCGCCAATCCGCACCCGAGCAATGGCATGGGGGTCAAAGGGATTTTCTTTGTAGGCTTCTATGGCGGCTTCGTTGGTTAAAATTTCTTCGAGCTTTTCGAGGGTATTGCCTCGGAAGGGTAGGAATTGCCAGAATTGATATGAAAAGTCACCAATTTCATCATCAAAGTCACCAATTTCATCATCGCTCAGAGCGCGATCCCAAATGCGAACGTTAGCCATTTGACCTTTAAAATAAGTATTCTCCAGATGCCTCCATTGGCCTATCAATACCTGACCTTCTCCTTGAAAGTCGCCGTTTGCAGTCCTTGAATTATCTAACCTGCCGTTAATGAAAATGGCTTGTTCCTGAGTATTTTTAGTATAACGCCAGACTATCCGGTACCATTTTCCGTCTTCCAGACTGGTTTTTCCTCTTAGGTCGTCATAAAAGAAACCCATATAAGCTTGTGTTTCTCGAATAACTAGGTGAAGACCCTTGTTTGTGTCACCTTGATCTGTGCCTATAATTGTTCGATCGCGACCATCCGATTTTTCTTGTGTTTTTACCCAAGCTTCTACCGTAAAGCTGTTTTCCTTCAGCCCCAGTTCTGTTGCGCTTACCAATTCTATATAATTGTCAGTGCCATTGAACTGCAACACATTTCTGGAAGCCACCCCAGGAAAGTCGGTAACGGTTTGCCAATTAGCCTCTCCCCGCAAAGTACCGTTGTATCCTCCCACTTCATCATTGATAGTATTGCCTTCAGATTGATTTAAAGGCCAAAAGCTAACAGGTTGATGGGGTTGAGGTTCAGATTGAGGGTTAGTCGGATCGAAGATATACTGATACCACTTACGGGCTTCGTTATAGCGTTGATTAGCGTTTAAGGTCGAGGCAATTAAGAAGGGAATGTGGAAGAATATTTCCCAGAAGTAAGGCCCATAAGCTCCGTCAAAATCGAGTTTGTTATTTTTGTTAAATTCTGGTGGAAAGTTTGATTCTTCGGATATGGTTTGAGACTCTAGGGAGAGCAAAGCATCTAAACCTTGGGCAAACAGGGTGCGATCGAAGTGCCGGATAGTGCTAGTAGTTAGGCGGGCGATAGGGTCAAGTTTACCAGCTTTAGATAAAGCGGAGAAAGCTTCGCTGCGGTTGTGCAAGGTAAAGGCTTCGGATTGGTTTTTGATGGGGGTAACGGTGGTATTGCTTGGAAGATCGGGGCTAGAGGGTAAAATACTGAAAGCAGGACTGGAGATAGAAAAAACATCCACTACAACTACACCTGAATCATTCGCTCCACCCCCAGCAAAGATAGCTAGATTCCTAACAGGGGGACAACGAGGCATGAAAGTCTTATGTAGTGAGAGATACAGCAGA
>NZ_CEYLVT010000370.1:0-4598 GCF_982860115.1 Moorena sp. | reverse complement strand
CCCCACACCCCACACCCCGTAAAGCTTTTAAGGCTGTTTGTCACCCCGTCAGGTAGAGTGGGCATCCTGCCCGCCCCAAGACTACGCGGAACAGGCAAGATGCCTATTCCACAGGTGCGACCCATGGCCCGGGAACCCGGCCTAGGAGGCGCGCACCTAAACACTCTTAAAATCATGCCATTATTAAGCAACGCCACCAAAACAGCTTCTTGTGATCTCTTCCTAGCCGGTTAACTATGACTAGGTGTCATAGTTATAGTGTCACAGCAATGATTAACTTGAGCTAAAACGTTAATAAACTTAATATATTTATTTTCAGGGTAAGCGCCAGAAAAATTTAGCCAAAATGTGATATCTAGCCAGGGTAATTTTAACTTTTGATGCCAGCTCCTTTTCCACCTCTTGAGACTGCATTGTCCTATTAGTATGATTATCTAGAGAGAAATAGGAAACAAACAATGACCTCCTCTATGTGTTCCACCAAGGACGAGGAGATAGTGGCTGGCTCTGGTATAACGTTTTTGATGGCAATGAGTGGGCTGGAGATAAAGAAATTGGTAATACTGGTATAACTGCTGGCCCATCAGCAGTAGTATACAATGACCTTCTCTATGTTTTCCACCAAGGACGAGGAGATAGTGGTTGGCTCTGGTATAACGTTTTTGATGGCAATGAGTGGGCTGGGGATCAAGAGGTACCTAAAACCGGAATTACCTCTAGTCCATCAGCAGTAGTATACAATGACCTCCTCTATGTGTTCCACCAAGGGCGAGGGGATAGTGGCTGGCTCTGGTATAACGTTTTTGATGGCAATGAGTGGGCTGGAGATAAAGAGGTACGGGCCACAGGTTTAACTGATGATCCAGATGCATTAGTCTACAACGGTCAAGTATACGTGTTTCACGAGGGCAGAGGTGATAACGGTTGGCTCTGGTGCAATGTCTTCGATGGCGATAAGTGGGCTGGAGATCACAAGATACATAAAACTGGGATAACTGCTGGACCATCAGCAGTCGTATATAATGACCAAATTTACCTGTTACATCAAGGGCGAGAGGACAGTGGATGGATGTGGTGTAATGTGTTTAATGGCTCTGAATGGGTTGGAGACGAAGAAGTACCCAATACTGGTATTTCTGAAGGACCAGGTGCAGTGATTTACTAATTAGTTGCGCCTTAACAATATCTAGCAATTATCATAGCTATGAGGTACACAATTCCCAGATTTTAGGGAACAGCGGATCTGGGAACATTAACCCACCCCTAACCCCTCCCAGGAGGTTAATAGGGAAGATGGAATAGCGATGCGCTGCATCAAGAGGTGCGACCCGTGGCGAATTTAATTCGCCAACGGAAAGCGCACCTAACAGGGAATCAAACTCAAAGAATAGTGTACCTCATAACTACGATAAACGCTATATATATTAACAACAAACCTCATTCATAGTCTAATCTGAATAGATAAAAACAAGACCACTACAGACTAAGGCGCAAACCCATCCAGGCGCTCTGTTTTGAGATGACGCAGAACGCGGAGCGCGGCTGTATTGACGCAAAAAGTTAAATAGCTGATTATAAAGTTGGGTAGAGTAAGACATGCTTGCTGTTGAGCTAGTTGTGTAGTGACTCTTGCGCTTGCCTATCACTCTGCCCCAATTCTAGCAAACAACGTCATTGCAAGCTTTGAGCCACTTGTGTCAGGCAGCCAGCCCCGATTCTCTTAAGTTCTTGTTTTTTTCTTCAGTTTTCCTGCCTGAGATTTGTAGAGAATATCTATGATATTTTCCGTTTGTATTCGACTTTGATTTAACAACCCTAAATCTTTGGGATACCTGAGATCTGCTGGAGCACAAGTAGCATCTATTCTTAATTTTCCTTGATTTGTGATTTCCTTTAGCTTGTTCTAACTTTTTTGTTCCGGTTCACCCTCCACAGCATCAGTAGTTTTTTTCACCATCTTTTTTTTCAGCAAGCCCTCTGTAGAGTACGTTAAATTTAGAAATGGTATTAGGAGAAAAACTTGTAGTGTGGAAACAAAATAATCTTTTATTCGCAGAAAAATCTAACCCTGTAACAGAGAGTTTCCGAGCTTTTGTCGTACCGATCATGCTCTTCACATCTAGTATGATCATGGCAATCGCTTGGCTCGGACATCTGAAATTTAACCAATTTCCCTTGATCTGGGCTATATTATGCTCTTGGCTGCTTGTGCTTCCAGAATATTTTATCAATATTGTTGCAATTCGGCTAGGTTATAAAGTTTACACTGGGGCACAGATGGCGGCTTTTCGTCTCTGTTCTGGGGTAATTTGCGTTGCCCTGGTCTCCCGACTGTTACTGGGGGAGGATTTGGGCCTAAAAAAACTTTTTGGTTTTGGGCTAATGATTATCGCCATGGTTTTCATTAGCAGGAAATCCTCCCACACTGCTTAATGCTAAGTTACCTTCAGAAGAGAAATTACGTTTTGATTTTCAATGAAAGTCGTTTTAGTTCCCCTAATGCTATGTTTATCAAGTTTACTGATGGCTTTCGCTTGGCTGGGTCATATCCGGTTCCAAAACCAAGGATTTCTCCTGGCTCTCCTCATCAGTTGGGTAATTGTCCTCCCAGAATACATTCTTAATGTTTTAGCAATTCGTTATGGTCATGGAGTCTACACTGGAGGGGAAATGGCGGCATTGAATCTAGGCACGGGAGTTTTGTCTGTCGCCCTTGTGTCCCGTTTATTTCTCAAAGAGTCTATGAATTACTATCAAATATTCGGTTTTTTCCTGATGACCTGGGCAATTATGCTCGTCGTCTATGAGTAATTTGTAGACAAGGCTGAGGCTGGGGGAACGGGCAACAGTATACTGTGAAAGCAGTGTGACTCTTGCAAGGGAGCAAGGAGTAGGTAAAAAAAATAACCAATCGAAATAAAACCGAGTTATTTAGGGAGTTTGTTCGCTCCTTACCCACTTACCAACCTCCAACTGAAATATCTACTCCCGAAAGTGACGAAGATGGTTCCAGTGGGGAGAGTTAGGGATGGTGTCTTTACTGTGAGCTGAGTAAACATGAGTTTGGGTCTGCAATTGGCCTTTGAACCACCCTACGGGAACAGCTTTGCTGCGCCAAAGGCGTTCCCGTAGCGGCGACCTAGGAGAATCGCAGCCGTGAAGGCCAATGGCGAAATCTAAAAAAACATACCCTTGAAAGCTACTCCCTGCTCCCTACTCCCTTATAATTAAAATTCAATTATCCACCATAGTAAACCCATACTTCAAAAATACATTTTTAGCTGAATCACTGATCAGAAACTGCACAAACTGGTTAGCATGATCAGGGTTTTTAGACTCCTTCAATACCGCTACAGGGTAGATAATCCGGGAGTAAGACTCTGGCGGAGCAGTAGCAACTCGTTTAACTTGGTTTGATACGTTAGCATCTGTTGCATACACCAATCCAGCATCCACATTACCTGTTTCCACATAGGATAGAACTTGGCGAACATCTTTCCCAAAAACCAACTTGGGTTTGAGCTGTTCAAACAAATTCAGAGTAGTCAGAACTTCCTTAGCATACTGTCCAGATGGTACACTTTCCGGGTCTCCCATGGCTATTTTACTGATTTGATCAGACCTTAAATCCTTAAAATTATAGATACCATTATCGTCTTTATAACTAACTAAAACTACCTGATTAGTAATAAGATTTTGCCTTGTTTTTTCTAGTAAAAGCCCCTTAGAGTCCAGAGCATTCATCTGTTTCAGAGCTGCTGAAATAAAAACATCCACTGGCGCTCCCTGTTCGATTTGTTGCTGCAACGAACCAGATGATGCAAAGTTATAAATAATGGTAACCTCTGGTGTTTGCTTAGTGTAGAGTACTTTGATGGCTTTCATAGCATCTTGTAAGCTAGCAGCAACTGATACCGTTAGGCTCACCACTTTTGGCTGTTGATTGTTAAGGGTAGGAGCACTGCAAGCTACCAAAAATGAAGATAGACTTAAGCACAGAAACCATGATCTACTTAGGGTTTTTACCATAGGACTGAGTAGTAGAGTTATAGCGCGTAGCGCTAGGGAATAGGGAATAGGGAATAGGGAATAGGGAATAGGGAATAGGGAACAGGGAATAGGCAATAGGTATGCGCTGCATCAAGAGGTGCGACCCGTGGAACAGGCATCTTGCCTGTTCCTGATATTTTGACCCCAGGCATCTTGCCTGTTCCTGATATTTTCACCCCAGGCATCTTGCCTGTTCCTGATATTTTGACCCCAGGCATCTTGCCTGTTCCTGATATTTTCACCCCAGGCAGGATGCCCGTTCCTGATATTTTCACCCCAGGCATCTTGCCTGTTCCTGATATTTTCACCCCAGGCAGGATGCCCGTTCTTGATCTGGTCGCGCGGGCAGGATGCCCGTTCCTGATATTTTCACCCCAGGCATCTTGCCTGTTCCTGATATTTTCACCCCAGGCAGGATGCCCGTTCTTGATCTGGTCGCGCGGGCAGGATGCCCACTCTACTCCTATTCGCGGGCAGGATGCCCGTTCTTGATCTGGTCGCGCGGGCAGGATGCCCGTTCTTGATCTGGTCGCGCGGGCAGGATGCCC